>NZ_JACJDU010000051.1:0-31475 GCF_014163715.1 Shewanella sp. SR44-4
GGTAGTTCAGTTGGTTAGAATACCGGCCTGTCACGCCGGGGGTCGCGGGTTCGAGTCCCGTCCGCTCCGCCAATTACATAGAAGCCTCGTCTAACGACGAGGCTTTTTTGTATCTGAAGCTTACCGATTTTTCCCGAACAGATATCAACAGCCACAAGCGCTGCATTAATTTAATTGGTCCAATAACGTTCCCGGTATTGCTTAGCACTCATCCAATCTATTTGGACGGTTGACTCTCAATCAATAGAAAGTGACCAGTCACGCCGGGGGTTTAGGTCCACTCTTATTATCATTGTCTGCTTTGTCATGATATCAAAGTCTCGTCTAACGACGAGGCTTTTTTTGTATCTGAAATTTACGTGTTATACCAATCTCATTAAATATCTGGTCAGTTCAGCGTCTCTCAGGTTTTTCAATTCAAGGCGCATTGATGTAGAAATGGTTGTTGCCTTTTTAATCGATGTAACACAGAAGTGGAATAACTGAGAGACTCCATTCTGGCGGGTTTCAAAGTCCTTTATGCTTTGTTAGATGTTTTCAAAATACGACGGCATGGTATATTTTTTTCCATAAAAAATAAGACATCCCCACCATCCATGGCGGTCAGATGCTGGAGGTAGAGTAACGCAGGAGCTTATTACCGAGAATCACTATTCGATTCAATAATCTGCCTTGCCTACAGCACTTTGAACTCCCGCTGAAAGATCACATATTTAATAGGATTGGTATTAACTCCAAATTGATATACATAGCTAAAAGCTGAGTGTTAGTTAAGTTAGATTAAAAGTTTATCGAGATTGTGTACCATTTATTATTGGGTGTGGATTATAGAGATAATAAAATAGTCTTTGTCGTATGGGCCGCTGGTTCATTGTTTATTGCTGTAGTTAGTTTTAGGGAATACTAATTGTTAACTAATTAAGCAGAGGAAAATGTTTGAATACAGACACTTGCTCGGTATTGGTACTGCAGATAACGAATATGATATTAATAGTTATCCGCAGTTATATACCATGCAGGTTACTTTTATCTGCATGGCATGAGTTTGTTAGTAATCGCTTAGACGTTCTACGATAAAGTCGACAAAACCCGTTCGGTTAATATTAAACAGTACTTTTGCATTGTGCGGTTTACCGGTTAATTGATAGCGATCAACCACTGTCATTCCCTGTGTATATTCCCCCTTAGTTTCAACACCTACCCAACAATCAACCGTAGTAAACAGTGATGGATTAAGTAACCATGCGATGGTGCAAGGGTCATGTAGTGGTGCCCCAGTGAATCCCCATTTAGGGTCGCGGTGATAAATCATAAAGAAGTCGAGTAGTTCCGCAACACATTGCGCGATAGGATTATTAATGGCTCTAATTCGCTCAATATCCTCATCCATAATCTGGGCTTGGTGGGTGACATCTAGTCCGCACATTACGATTGGCAAGCCAGATTTGAATACCATATCTGCAGCTTCAGGGTCGACAAAAATATTAAATTCAGCAGCTGGTGTCCAATTGCCCACACCTGCAGCGCCACCCATCAGAACGATACTATCTATGTTGTGATGTAACTCAGGATGAGCAGCTAGAAACAGCGCAATATTAGTTAACGGTCCAGTTGGAACAAGTGTGACGGGTTGCTTACTGTTACGCACTTTTTCGGCCATCAGTTCAATAGCCGTTTGTTCTACAGGTGCAAAGGCTGGATCGGGCAATTTGGGTCCATCCAGACCACTCTCGCCGTGAACATTATCTGCAATGATCAGATCACGAGCTAATGGCTTAAGGGCGCCACTTGCAACAGGTATATCATGACGACCCAATAGTGTTAGTACACGTAAAGCATTGTTTAAGGTTTTGTCTGGTGTTTGGTTGCCGGCACTGGTGGTGACAGCTAATACATCAAGCTTTGTAGAGCTAAGCGCTAAAATAAGTGAGATGGCATCGTCATGACCGGGATCACAGTCGAGAATTACAGGACGTTTCATGGGTAATTTCCTTATTCTATAAGAGGGTATAATGTACCACTATGACTGTTGTGTGCTTAATGCTTAAGAACTAAAAATGTGATCTAATATACAATGGCATAGTGGTTGAAGAAATGCTCGAGAGTAACTTGCCTTAGCTCGGCGACTATTTCAATTATTCTCGATACCAATAATGTAATTAAACATGTCGTTAAGAGTACATTCTTGTAAAATACAGTGCTTTTTATTTAGTGGGTAAAGTTATGGATTGTCGTTTGGGTTGTGGTGCCTGCTGCATTGCGCCTTCTATCACTAGTGCAATACCAGGCATGCCAATGGGGAAACCTGCTGGGGTGCGTTGTATTCAATTAAATGCCGATAATCTGTGTATGATTTTTGGTCAACCAGAACGTCCAGATGTTTGTGCTGAGTTTAGTGCAAGTATTGATGTGTGCGGCACCACAAATGAACAAGCTTTATGGTTGATCACTGATTTAGAGTCTTCAACATGCTAATCTGCGTTTATTACTTACCTTGGATATTTTAGATCATGCAATTAACCCGATATACAGATTTTGGTATTCGCATTTTGATGTATCTTGCGGTGCAATCTGAACGCGAAAGTTTGTTTCGAATAGCTGAAGTGACTAGTGTGTTTGACCTTTCTTCAAACCATGTAGCCAAGATTATCCATCAATTGGGAAAAAAGGGATATTTGCAGACGGTCAGAGGTAAAAGTGGTGGTTTTAGATTAGCAAAAGCTGCTGATGAGGTGTTAATTGGGCAATTGGTCCGTGATTTAGAGCATTCACTATCACCTATTGATTGTGACTCACCTTATTGCCGATTTACGCCAATATGTCAATTAAAAGGCGTGTTGGGTCAAGCTGTTACAGCTTATCTGGCGGTACTTGATCAATATACCTTAGCTGATATTGTATCCAATAAAACGGAAATTTTATCTACACTACCTGACTTATCTATTTCAGTGTTGCAGTTGGATTAGGCAGACTTGCTGTCGTGACATTCATATCATCAAATAATTGAGATGTTGGTACTAATGTGATGCCATTATCGTTCAAACGAGCTAAATTAGCGTTTAAAAATCGAATGGTCTCTGGGTAAGGATGTGCAATAACAACCAGCTTATCTTGCCGTTTGGATTGCGTAATCATCTGCTGAAACTGACGTTCAAGCGCACGTTCACTAATGTCGTTATCTAAAAATATGTGTCTTCTCAGTGATGGTACTCCAAGCTGCATCGCTTTGTTGCTGGCTTTGGTATATTTAGTGGTAAAACTATCGACAAAAAACAACTGCTGCTGCTTTAAACTCTGCATTACCCATAACATCGGTTCATCCATTTGAGTCAGTAAACTCCCCATATGATTATTAGCCCCTTTAGCAAACGGGATATTAGAGAACGCACTTTGTAACTGTTGTTTAATTTGTGTCTCATTCATATCATTGGTTAGCCCTCCAGGTCCTAAAGCTTTGCCATTTAAGGCTTGCATTGGTAGGTGTAACATTATTTCATGACCTTTATGATAACCATCTTGCGCAAGTTTTTGTCCTAGCGGAGTATGGGGCAACACCGATAAAGTGATCGAATTGGGTAATGACAATGCTGCTTCGTCAGTTAGGCGATAACCAATATCGTCAATGATAATGGCTAATTTAGTCGCTGTAGCGGGCATGATGCTACATAAGCATAGTAGGAGTAATAGTAGGTTTCGCACGAATTTAGCTTATCTGGTTGTGTGAGTTTTATTGTTCAATGATATCTACATAACGGCGTGATTATAGACACAGTTATACCCGTTGATATAGTGCTAATTAATCGGGCCGTTAACCGCTTTCTTTGGCAAGGCATAATGCTATACCTTGTAATACGTTGAACCATTGAATATTAGCAGTACGTGTTTTGCTATTAACGACAATAATAGGCTGGGTCGACAGCCTTACCTTTATTACGGATTTCGAAATATAACCCTGGTTCGCTTTGCCCACCTGAACGGCCAACAAGCGCAATAGACTCGCCAGTTTTCACCATATCCCCAGGTTGTCTTAATAGTGTTTGGGCGTGACCGTATAGGCTCATATAACCCTTACCATGATCAATAACTAACACCATACCAAAACCACGTAACCAGTCGGCATAAATAACTTTTCCTGATGCCACAGCATTGATATTTTGTCCTTCAGGTGCGGCAAGTACAGTTCCTTTCCAAACAATTTGTCCAGAACGGTTGCTACCAAATCGTTTACTCACTCTGCCGTTAGTTGGCCATTTTAATTTGGCTTTTTGACTGACTAATCCATCCATGGTTGGATTGGCTTTTGCGGCAAGCATTGCTTGTTGCACTATACGTTTTAAACTTGCCTCTTCTATTTGCAGTTGCTCTAATTCCGCACCTTTACTGGATAAGGTTCTTTGTAGTTGAGTCAATGTTTGTTGGCGTTGGCCTTGCTCTTTGGTTAATTGCAGCGCTTGTTGCTTTTGATCTATCACTAAAGCATTGAGTTTTTGCTTTGCTGTTACTTGCTGTTGCTTAACTTTATTAAGATCAATGCTAGTTTGCTTGAGTTGTTGAATAGCTTTTATGCGGGCATTGTTGAGAAATTGATAATACGCCAGCATGCGCTCAACTGTGGCCGGATTTTGCTGATTCAGCATCATCTTAGTGTAATCATGATTACCTGCCAAATAAGCGCTAGATAACTGTTTTGATAAGGTGTCTTGCTGACTTTTTTTAAGCTTGGCTAAATCTATCTGCTGTTTATCCAAGTTGCTAAGTTTGGCGTTAACTTCAGTCAACGAATTTTGTGATTGATTGACTTTTTTAGCTGCTTTTGCAATCGCTTGCTCGTCACTTTTTAGTAACGCAATAAGCTTCTCGCGTTGCCTTGAGGTGTCTTTGAGCGAATTTTGTTGTTGGTTTATTTGTGCTTGAATAGACTTCAAAGCCGACTGGCGTGAAGACAAATCAGCACTATTTGCCGTAAATGAAAAGATTAGAAAGCCAGCAACAATGCTGGCTTTAATAAATAAACGAGTTATCACGAGTTAATGTTTACTCTTTAAGGTCAATGATACAGCGTCCACTCATTTCTTTCGGGATGCTTTGGCCCATTAAGGTTAACATAGTTGGCGCAATATCGCTCAAGCGTCCACCATCTTTTATCACGGCATCACGACCGACATAAACGAACGGTACCAAGTTACTGGTGTGAGCTGTAAATGCTTGTCCGTTAGAAGGATCTTTCATTTTTTCGGCATTACCATGATCGGCAGTAATCAAGCATTCGCCATCAACTTTAGCTAACGCTTCGACGACACGACCAATACATGCATCAACCGCTTCACAAGCTTTAACTGCGGCATCAAAGTTACCGCTATGGCCGACCATATCACCATTTGGATAGTTACAAATGATGACATCATATTTTGTAGATTCTATCGCGGCGACCAATTTATCGGTTAATTCTGTCGAGCTCATTTCAGGTTGCAGATCATACGTTGCGACCTTAGGTGACTGAATTAAAATACGATCTTCACCTTCGAATGGCTCTTCTTTACCACCATTGAAAAAGAAAGTCACATGAGCATATTTTTCAGTTTCCGAAATACGCAGCTGGGTCTTACCCTGGTTTTGCAGGGTTTCGCCTAAAGTATTGACTAAATCACTCGATGGATAGGCTACCGGAGCATTAATGTCTGCAGCGTAGTCAGTTAACATCACAAAGTTGATTTTTGGTGTTTTATTACGTTTAAACCCGTCAAAATCTGGACTCACGAAAGTGCGGGTGATTTGGCGAGCACGATCAGCACGGAAATTCATAAATATCAGTGAATCATTATCGCTTAATACGGCAGCTTCGCCTTGCGCATCAACAATGGCAGATGCTGCAACAAACTCATCGTTTTCATCACGAGCATATGCCGCTTCAAGCGCTTCTGGTGCCGAAGCATAAGCGAACTTACCTTTAGCTTCGGTGATTAATTCGTAGGCTTGCGATACGCGATCCCAACGATTATCACGATCCATGGCAAAATATCGACCAATAATTGAGGCTGTACGGCCATGACCTAATTCAGCAAATAGCTCATCAAAATGGACCAAGCTATTTTTCGCGCTACGGGGTGGCGTATCACGGCCATCTAAAAAGGCATGTAAGTACACTTTTGTTGCGCCGCGTTCAACAGCCATACGGCACATAGCTTCAATGTGCTCTTCATGGCTGTGTACACCACCGGCAGACAATAGCCCCATAATGTGCACCGCACCATTTGCGGCAATGGCTTTGTCTACTGCATCGCAAAGTGCTGCGTTTTGTTCAAACTCATGGTCTACAATTGCTTTACTGATGCGGGTGAGTTCTTGATAAACAATTCGGCCAGAACCAATATTGATGTGGCCAACTTCAGAGTTACCCATTTGACCATCGGGTAATCCGACGTCAATACCAGAACCTGAAATAAGACTGTGAGGGTATTGTGCATTGAGCTTATCTAAGACAGGAGTGTTGGCATGAAAAACCGCGTTATCTTGCGTGTCTTCACTGTAACCCCAACCATCAAGGATAAGTAATGCGAGTGGACGTTTTTTAGCCATTTGCAAGTACCTTATTAAGTTAAAATAGAAGTGTTATAAAATTTCAATTGTATGAATATTACTACTTATCGATAGTGTGCAAAAGGCATATAGGTTTGAAGATATAACTAAAGCAGCTGATAACGAGGGGCGAGTCACGAATAACTCGGCGTAAACCGTTTATTTTAGGTGTTTCTTTAATGAAAACTGCCGAGCAAAACGATATACTCGAGGCCATCTCATCTTAGTCATCGTCAGAGAAATCAGTAATTATGCAAGAATATATGGAATTTTTTAAAGCGAATCCAATGTTAAGCTTAGCGTGGGTCGGCTTGTTTGTAGCACTTGTTGTTAGTGTCATTAAATCTGGTACATCAAAAGTGAAAAATGTCAGTCATCAAGAGCTAACACTCATGGTGAATAAGCAAGATGCCAAACTCGTTGATGTGCGTGGCAAAGAAGAATTTAAGAAAGGCCATATTGTTGATTCACTCAATGTGACCTTATCAGAAATTAAAAATAATCAAGTCACTAGCCTTGAAAAGTTTAAAACTAGCCCCATTATATTAGTATGTAACTCAGGTATGACATCGTCACAAGCAGCTCAACTTCTTACTAAACAAGGATTTGAAAACGTGTTTAACCTTAAAGGTGGCATGGGCGAATGGCAAGGTGCTAATTTACCAGTAGTGAAAAGCAAGCGTTAATATGGTTGCTTAATGGTATTCAGTGTTAACGAATTTGGGTATGAGTTAACACGGTTTATTATCAAGATCTTGTTCGTTATCATTTATCGAGCTGGATCAACTTTACGGGATAGCACTAATGTTAGATTAATTCTTTATGCATTGAGTGTGAAAGCCCAACACAATTAGCTTCACAGAAAAGCTAAATAACATTGATAGGTAGGAAATTATGGCTGAAGTAGCAAACAACGAAGCACAAGCACCACAGTTCAACATTCAGCGTATTTATACAAAGGATTTGTCTTTTGAAACGCCAAACAGCCCTGCTGTTTTCCAGAAAGAATGGAACCCAGAAGTAAAATTAGATTTAGATACTCGCAGCAACAAATTGTCTGACGACACATACGAAGTGATTTTATCACTGACTGTTACAGCTAAAAATGGCGAAGACACCGCATTTTTATGTGAAGTTCAGCAAGCGGGTATTTTCTCGATTGTGGGTTTAACTGAGCAACAACTTGCCCATTCTTTAGGTGCATATTGCCCTAACGTATTGTTCCCATACGCACGTGAATTAGTTGGCAACTTAGTTGGCCGTGGTACTTTCCCACAACTAAACCTTGCTCCAGTGAATTTTGATGCTCTATTTGCTCAGTACGTTCAACAGCGTCAAGCTGCTGCAACTGAAGAAACAACTGCGTAATTTATGAATAACGCTGCCGAAATTACGGTATTAGGGGCGGGGTCTTATGGCACCGCCCTTGCTATTTCTTTAGCCAGCAATGGCCATAAGACATTGCTTTGGGGTCACGATCCTAAAAGCATGCAAGTATTAGCGGAAAGCCGCAGTAATGAACGTTTTTTGCCTGGCATTCAGTTTCCTGATTGTTTATCCATCGAAGCTGATTTAGGCAAAGCCTTAGCCGCCAGCAAGAATATTTTGGTTGTTGTACCAAGCCATGTATTTGGTGACGTGCTTAAGCAAGCAAAACCATTATTGCGTGACGACGCACGTATTGTGTGGGCGACCAAGGGCTTAGAGCCTGAAACTGGCCGTTTATTACAAGATGTTGCTCGTGAGCAATTAGGTGAACATTATCCACTAGCTGTGTTATCTGGGCCTACCTTTGCCAAAGAATTAGCCGCTGGTTTACCTACCGCTATTTCGGTTGCGGGTACTTGCCCACAGTTTACCCATGACTTAGTCGAATTGCTTCATAGTCCAAAACGCTTGCGTGTATACGCAAATGACGATTTTATCGGCATACAATTAGGCGGAGCGGTTAAAAACGTGATTGCCATTGGTGCAGGTATGTCCGACGGTATTGGCTTTGGTGCAAATGCGCGTACCGCACTCATTACTCGTGGTTTAGTTGAACTGAGCCGTTTAGGTGAAGCTATCGGCGCCGATGCATCAACCTTCATGGGTATGGCGGGTTTAGGTGACTTAGTATTAACTTGTACCGATAATCAGTCGCGTAATCGTCGTTTTGGTTTGGCTTTAGGTCAAGGCAAAGACGTTATCACCGCGCAAGAAGAAATCGGTCAAGTAGTCGAAGGTTATCGAAATACTAAAGAAGTGTTTACCTTAGCCAAGCGCCTAGGGGTAGAAATGCCGATCACCGAGCAAATTTACCAAGTCTTATACCAAGGTAAAGCACCGGTTGAAGCAGCAAAAGAGTTACTTAGTCGAGACAAGAAATCTGAAACGCTGAAAAAATAGTGCAACAGAGCGGCTAAGTTAACCGTGAATAGATACTAAAAAGGATGCTAAAATAGCATCCTTTTTTGCATTTAATATTTATCAATTAAATACAAAACAACCCATTTAAAGTGTGGAGTAAAACGTGAAACATCATGACGTAATTATTATCGGCGCCGGCGCGGCAGGATTAATGTGTGCTGCTACTGCGGGCTATCGAGGTCGTGATGTATTGGTGCTAGACAATGCCAAACAAGCTGGTAAAAAAATTCTTATCAGTGGTGGCGGGCGTTGTAACTTTACCAACCAAAAAGTTGAACCACATCAGTTTATTTGTGGCAACCCACACTTTGTCAAATCGGCATTAGCCCGCTATCGTTCAAGCGATTTTATTGAGTTGGTTGAGCGTCATGGTATTGAATACCATGAACGTGAGCATGGGCAGTTATTTTGTAATGACTCAGCCAAAGAGATCGTTACCATGTTAATGACTGAATGCGAGTGGGCCGGCGTTAAGGTAAAGCTGCGTACTGAAATGCTATCTGTTAGTAAAACGGATACAGGATTTAATTTAACTACCTCAAATGGTGATTTTAGCTGCGAGTCATTAGTGATAGCGACTGGCGGTTTATCCATGCCCAAATTAGGTGCTACGCCTTATGGCTATAAGCTGGCAGAGCAATTTGGTTTAACGGTGTTATCAACCAGTGCTGGTTTAGTTCCATTTACGTGGCATGCCGAACAAAAAGTTCGCTTTGAGCCGTTATCGGGTATTGCCGCGCCAACAACCATTACCGCCCAAGACGGCACTCAATTTAGCGAGGCCTTGTTGTTTACTCATCGTGGTCTATCAGGCCCAGCAGTACTGCAAATTTCTAATTATTGGCAACCAGGTGAAGCTATTTCTATCAATTTATTACCGGGTGAAAACGCGTTAGATAAAATTGAATTTGCACTGAAACATCATCCAAAGCAAAGCCTACGCAACACCTTAAGCCAGTGGTTACCTAAACGCTTGGTTGAAACACTATTTGACGAGTCTCAACTGGATAAAGCATTAAACCAACTCGGCCACGGCGAGCGAGAAAAACTCGCTAACGACTTAAACGACTGGTCTATTACCATGAATGGCACCGAAGGTTACCGCACCGCAGAAGTCACTTTAGGCGGCGTTGACACCAATGAATTGTCATCTAAAACCATGCAAGCTAATAAGGTACCAGGTTTGTATTTCATTGGTGAGGTAATGGACGTAAGTGGTTGGTTAGGTGGATTTAATTTTCAATGGGCTTGGAGCTCTGGTGTTGCTGCAGGATTGGCAGTTTAATTGTGTGTAGTGACAATAAAGTTTGCCCGTAAGCACTAAAGTTTGCCCGTAAGTGCAAATAACCCGTAGTGGCCAACTCATTTTTAACGATGCTACATGCTGAATTCAGGACGACGTTAAACGAAAAGCTGATTAAAGGGTTTCCTTATGGGTAAACTCTTTTGTCATTATTTCGATCACTAATATTTTTTATTGTTCTGCACAAGATCTACCACTCAAAAATTACTTAATATCTTATCCTGTAACATACTTTTTCAACTTAATCGTGTAAGTTAATCGTGTAAATTAATTGTGAACTTTTTATTCTTTAGTCAGTAAACTCTCACAATTGTCGTTAGCTTAATAAGGGAATTGTTGAAAATGTTAAAGTTGAACCTTGTTTCTTATTCCGTGCTATTAGCCTTTTTGGCTAGTTACAGTGCAATTGCCAACGAATCAAACTCTCTCGATCTTAGTCTGCAAGAGTTACTGAATGTCGAAGTCACTTCGGTATCAAAACAAAAACAGTCTTTGTCGAATTCGCCCGCAGCAATCTATGTCATCACAAGCGAACATATTCGTAATTCAGGTGCTACTTCAATCCCGCAAGTGCTTCGCGATGTACCAGGGCTGCATGTAGGGCAGATTGACTCTCAAAAGTGGGCTATCAGCAGCCGAGGTTTTAATGGGCGCTATAACAACAAATTACTCGTATTGATGGATGGCCGAACCCTGTATTCGCCAATATTTTCAGGTGTCTACTGGGAGGTTCAAGATACGCTTATGGCCGATATTGAACGCATCGAAGTTATTCGCGGGCCTAGCGCAGCGATGTGGGGTGCCAATGCAGTAAACGGTGTGATTAATATTATTACCAAACACAGTGCAGATACATCTGGTGGCTATGCAGAATTGGGGGCCGGAGATTATGAGCAAGGATTTGCTGGTTTTCGTTATGGTTCCACATTGTCTGACAATGCAACATCAAGAGTGTATGTAAAAGGCCATAGCAGAGACTCGCTTGAGTATAATTCGCAAGATCTCGATAGAGCTCTTGCGGAGCAATTAGCCACAGTCGAGAAAGAAAATGACTGGACGCATTTTCAAGTTGGAGGTCGCGTTGATATAGAGCTCGAGACGGGCACAAGCCTCATGTTGAGCAGTGATGTGTATCGTACTGAAATGCAGCAGACCTCCTATTACCCATCATTAGTTGGGCCTTCATATCGTGAATTTAACCGTGATGAAATAAGCAGTGATGGCTTTAATCTATTATCAAAACTCACTAAAGCATTATCGTCGACCTCTCAATATAGCCTTCAAGCCTACTACGATTATGCAAAAAGAGATGATGACTGGTACGGATTTAGTAGTGAAACGGTTGATGTTGATTTTCAGCATCAGCTACTTGTTGGACAAAATCATAGTATTGTCTGGGGGCTTGGTTACCGTTTTATACAAGATGATTTCGACCAAAGCAGTATTATCGTAAGTAGCGAGCCAGAATCGACACGAACCAATTTGTGGAGTGCATTTGTTCGTGATGAGATTACGTTAGTCGAAGATGAGTTGTGGCTGACGTTAGCGTCACGTTTTGAACACTATGACTACACTGGCTTTGAGGTCCAACCGAATGCTCGCCTGATGTGGCAGTTGAATAAAAAAAATAATCTGTGGGCCTCTGTTGCACGCGCAGTCAGAACACCGTCACGGATAGAGAATAATCTATCGGTGAACTCACAAATCATACCGCCTTCAGTTCAGTCGCCATTGGTCAGTATATGGGTGGCTGGTAACGAGGATTATAAATCTGAAGTCATCATTTCGTATGAGGTAGGTTATCGATTTACGCCCGCTAAAAAATGGTCATTTGATTCAACAATTTTTTATAACGATTATGACCAATTGCGCAATGCTCCAGCCAGTGCAACAGATTTCAGCACATTTCCCAATTACATTTCGCAATACTTAACATTCAGTAATGATCTTGATGGATATAACTATGGATTCGAGCTCTCATCTCAGTGGGCTGCAACTGATACTATCCAATTCAAAGTAAATTATAGTTTTACTCAAAATGAATTTGGTGCCAGTCAAAGTCAAAATACTGATGCCCCAGAGCATATGATATCGACAATGATGGATTGGAGCATTAGCGATAATGTTGATTTTAATCTAGTTTGGCGTGTTATTGATGAAGCTTACGTATTGAATATCAATGACCTTAGTACTAAGGAAATTGATAGCTATAGCGGAGTTGATTTAGGACTGCACTGGAAGGTTAAGCCTGATGTCATGTTATCAGCATTCGGGAAAAATTTACTTCATCCTGCAAACCTTGAGTTTGAAGGAGAAAGTTACCAACTCCCTTATCGTGTGGGACCAAGTTATTATATTAAAGCTACTTTGACCTTTTAGGGTAGCAGCATTGAAAAACTCAAATTTAAGTCGACAGTTACTGTATTCATTATTGGTCGTGGGAGCTATTTTGCTTCCGCGAGTCTCTATGGCGCAGAACGTATTCGAGTTAAAAGCGGCATTAACCTATAACTTTGCTAAGTTTACTCAATGGCCTGAAGTGCGTCTTGATGCACAATCCGCGTGGAAAATATGTTATTTCAACAATCAATATCACGATAGTTTTATGGGGCTCTCTGATAAAACACTGTTCACTCAATCTGTCATGATTATTCAGTTGTCAGACACAAGTAAAATCGAACAGTGTGATGTAGTTTTTATTGACGCTAATTCTAGAGGCATAACACATCGCTTATTATTGACGGTAGAGAATAAAGCTATTTTAACGGTTTCGGATATTACCGGTTTTGCAATGCAAGGTGGGATGATTGAAATTGTCGAGCAAGATAAGCGATTACAATTCAAGGTTAATATGCAAGTGTTAGAAAAGTCAGGATTAAAGATCAGCTCCCAAGTATTAAAATTAGCCCTTGAGGTTAAGCGTTAACATCATTAATTGTTCACCGCAAAAAAGGTTATCGTTTAGCATAATACATCGCAGCATGACGCGATATTATCGTGAGCAATCTTTCTATCAGCGATTATGTTTAATCTTTCGGCGCAGCCCAAAAACGGCAACTTGCTAATGATATTGTTGCATTGGCCGATATTTATATTTGTGTCCTCAAAAATTAGCATAAGTTCAAAATTGAGACCTTCGACGGTTCATTTTTCGTGAGTTGTTGAGGTAATATTGCTATGTTTATTGTGCAACACACTTTCAACTTAATCGAATAAGTTGAAAGTGTGATGTAAATTATTTAATCAACAGATTGGCATGCCTGCCTTTAGCTTGACGAAGGAATTATTGAATATGTTAAAGCTGAAAATGGCTTGTTATTCTGCGTTATGTATTTTTCTTGCAAGTTCTACAGCTATAGCGGCTGAATCAGACTCTTTGGATCTCAGTCTACAAGAGTTAATGAATGTTGAAGTGACTTCTGTATCAAAGCAAAAACAGCTTTTATCTAATTCACCCGCTGCAATTTATGTCGTCACCAGCGAAAGTATTCGTCGCTCTGGGGCAACCTCAATCCCACAAGCACTTCGCGATGTGCCAGGGCTGCATGTTGCGCAGATTGATTCACAAAAATGGGCCATCGGTAGCCGTGGTTTTAACGGCCGCTACAATAACAAACTATTGGTATTGATGGATGGTAGAACCCTTTATTCTCCAGCTTTCTCCGGTGTTTATTGGGAAGTACAAGACACACTCATGGCTGATATTGAACGTATCGAAGTCATCCGTGGTCCAAGTGCTGCTTTGTGGGGCGCCAATGCGGTTAATGGTGTGATTAACATTATTACCAAACACAGTGCCGACACATTAGGAGGCTATGCAGAGCTAGGTGCCGGAGATTATGAACAAGGTTTTGCTGGTTTTCGTTATGGTTCGACATTGTCTGACAAGGTCACGTCGAGAGTATATTTAAAAGGCCATGAAAGAGATTCGTTTGAGCTTGACCCAAATGATCTTGAGAGTGATTTACTGGTACCATTTGCTGATGCTGGCAAAGATAATAGCTGGCAGCATCTGCAATTAGGTGGGCGCATTGATATTCAGCTTGAGACAGACACAAGCCTCACGTTAAGCAGCGACTTTTATACGTCGAAGATGCAGCAAGCACCTAATATTGCATCAACAGACGCGCCGCTATACCGAGAGTATTATACTGACGAAGTCAAAAGTGATGGCTTTAATCTGTTATCAAAGTACACCAAAGCATTATCGGCAACCTCTGAATATAGTGTGCAAACTTATTACGATTATGCCAACAGAGATGAAAATTTATATGGTTTAAGCAGTGAAACATTTGATGTTGATTTTCAACATCAGTTAATTGTTGGACAAAATCATAATGTTGTTTGGGGATTAGGATATCGTTATATACAAGATGATCTCGGCTCCAGCCCTATTCTAGAAAGTAGTGAGGCTTTCTCGACAAATACTGATTTGTGGAGTGCATTCATCAGTGACGATATTATGTTAGTTAAAGACGAGTTGTGGCTTACTCTGGCTTCGCGCTTTGAACGTAATGATTACACTGGTTTTGAAGTTCAACCCAATATTCGTCTTAGATGGCAGTTAGATGCAAAAAACAGTGTATGGACTTCTATTGCTCGAGCAGTGCGAACCCCGTCAAGATTAGAAAATAATATATCTGTAAATGGCCTGAATATACCGCCTTCTGACGAGGCCCCACTGGTTAAGGTATGGGTGTCGGGTAACGACAACTTTGAATCCGAAGAAATTATCTCATACGAGATGGGGTATCGTTTTATTCCGGCAAGCCAATGGTCTTTTGATACTACCGTGTTTTATAACGATTATGACAAACTGCGCAGTACTTCAATAGCTGCAACAGATTTCAGTACATTTCCTAATTACATTTCGCAACATTACCTATTTGGAAATAGCTTGGACGGATATAACTATGGGGCTGAGTTATCTTCGTTATGGGCTGCAACGGATGCGCTTCAGTTTAGAGTCAATTACAGCTTTATCCAAAGCGAATTTGGTGACAGTTTAAATCAGAATACCGACGCACCAGAGCATATGTTGTCGACCATAATTGATTGGAATATTACCGATGATGTTGATGTTAACTTCGTATGGCGTTTTGTCGATAGCACTAACTTAATAAGTCAAAACGGCACAAGTATAAAGACAATTTCTAGCTATCATAGTGTTGATATTGGAGTGAGTTGGGACATCACGCCTGAGGCTACACTATCGGCCTACGGGAAAAATTTACTTCACCCAGCCCACCTTGAATATGAAGGAGAAAGCTTACAATTCCCTTATCGGGTAGGGCCAAGTTACTTTGTTAAAATGACTTTAACTTTTTAAGGTCGCGACAATGAAAAAAGCTAATTTGAGTCGACAGATATTGTATTCATTATTGATTGTATTTGTGCTGCTTCCGCGTTCATCAATAGCCCAGGACTCGTTTGATTTAAAAGCGGCGTTTACCTATAACTTTGCTAAATTTACTCAGTGGCCTGAATCGCGTCTCCATGAAAAATCGGCGTGGAAAATATGTTTTTTTGGTAATCAATATCGTGACAGTTTTATTGAATTGGCTAATAAAAAATTGGCCGGTCAATCCATTGCAGTCATTCAACTTTCAGAAACAAGTGCAATCGCACAATGTGATGTGGTCTTCATTGATACCAACTCAAGAGATTTAACCCGTCGTTTGTTTTTGGCTGTCGATAATAAACCTATTTTAACGGTTTCGGATATCTCGGGGTTTGCAGTGCAAGGAGGCATGATTGAAATCATCGAGCAGGATAAACGATTATATTTCAATATTAATAGTAAGGTGTTAGAGGCATCAGGCTTAAACATCAGTTCACAGGTATTGAAATTAGCACTTGAGGTAAAGCGATGAAAATAATAAATTTTGCATCAATCCGAACAAAGTTGATTTTTTCAATGCTAGCGATCGCTATTATTGTCATTGTTATTATTTCTTCATCATTAATCACTAAACAATATGCCGTGACAAAAGAGAAGGCCGAACAAGGCTTGGCGGTGTTAAGTGATATTGTTGCGAGCAATAGCCTGTCAGCGGTTATTTTTAATGACCCAACATCAGCAGAAAAAACCTTATCTGCACTTATTGCTCAACCAGATATTATGCATGCGGCAATATATAACCCTACTGGGAGTCTATTTGCTACTTATCAGGGCAATAAGGCTTATCAAAGTAGTATTGATCAGCAAACGTTATTAAATATTATTTCTTCCAAGAAAAAACTGACGCAGTTTAATCAAGATGGCGTGCATTCATATACCCCACTAGTATTTGAAGGTGAGGTGGTGGGATTACTGCATATTACCGATAATATGAACGAATTCACCAAGCAACTAGACGACTATTTAGTACTTGTTTTATCCACCAGCATTTTTGCCATTTTTGCCAGCTTGTTGGTGATGTTTTGGTTGCAATCTTTATTCACCAAGCCACTTAATACCCTGTTAGAAGTGATAGAACATATCTCAAATAATAAAGACTATACGCAACGCGTAAACCTCAAGTCTAATGATGAATTCTCTCAGTTGGCGCACAGCTTTAATGTGATGATCGGCGAGGTTGATGCCCGAGGTAGACAATTAGAAACCATTAACCATGAATTAGAAAATCGAGTATCAGAGCGCACGTTTGAATTACAACAAACCCTTGAGATTGCCAAAAAAGCCAGCCAGGCCAAATCTGAGTTTTTAGCGGTAATGAGCCATGAAATTAGAACGCCACTCAATGGCATTGTTGGTTTTTCAGATCTACTGACCTCTTTTAAATTAAATAAAAATGTGTCCAACACGGTTCAAATGATCAACGACTCAGCACAAACATTGCTGGTGCTGTTGAATGAAGTGCTCGATTTCTCGAAAGCAGATGCCAATAAAATGGATTTAGACATTAAAGAATTTAATTTGCCCGATCTTGTCACTTCTGCATGCCATTCTCATAAAGTGTCGGCAGAGAAAAAAGGCCTTAATTTTGACGTGTTCATATCGCCATTGATCCACGAAAACTATTTGGGTGACTCCGTCAGAGTGCGACAAATTATTAATAACTTTGTCTCAAACGCTATAAAGTTTACACACCAAGGCGCTATTTCGGTACAGATAAGCGAGCACATGGAGGCTTCAGATACCTTTATTACGTTTACAGTTAAAGATACCGGTATTGGCATTGCGACAGCTAAACTAGAGAGTATATTTACCCCCTTTATGCAGGCTGATAACTCTATTACCCGCGAGTTTGGCGGAACCGGCCTTGGTTTAGCCATTTGCCAACAACTCGTCGTATTGATGAATGGCCGTTACGGTGTAGAAAGCACCTTAAATGAAGGCAGCAACTTCTGGTTTAGCATTCCACTTGTACCACAAGACAACTCATTCATCGCTTCTCCTGCAGTAGTTGAACCGGATAAGAGTGTTCAGGCAACGTATCGATCAACAACCGTGCTTGTTGCTGAAGATAATGTGGTCAATCAGCTGGTGGTAAAGAGTCTGCTAGCGTCTTTGGGGCATCAGTGTGAAATTGTTAATAATGGCCAAGAAGCCATTGTCCGAGCGAGCGAGAAAAAGTTTGATTTAATCTTTATGGATTATCATATGCCAATAGCTGATGGAATAGTTGCAACTAAAGCAATCACTGAGTTAGGTCAGAATGGTATTAATAATGAAACCCCTATCATCGCACTTACTGCAGATATCCAACCAAGTGTTAAAAGGCTATTCCGTAATGCTGGCGCTAAAGACACGTTGTTAAAACCTTTTACCCGCCAGAACCTATCTGAATGTATGAATAAATGGGTGTTTGAACCTGCGAGTCTTTCCGAGGTTGTCGAAGATACTCAGGACGAGGCGTCGTTAGTATTTGTTGATGGACCGCTTGATGACATTCAACAAATTTCGCCAGATGACTCGTACGATCTTGTTAACAGCATAGTGGATTTGTACTTACAAAATGCACCTGAGTTAATTAAAAATATTATAGAAGGCGTAGTCGACAATAATGCCGACCAAGTCTTTAAATCTGCACACTCTTTAAAGTCCAGTTCGGCCAATGTCGGGGCGATAAAAATTCAAATGTTAGCGAGCCAAATAGAGTTGTTTGCACGTTGTGGTGACTTGAGCGATGCCAATCATCTCGCAGACACATTATTGCCCGTGTTTGAACAAACGAAAGAGGCAATATTGCTAAAGTTAGCGAGGTTTGTTTAATGTTATTAAATACACTTCAAGATGTGGTGCTAATCGTTGATGATGACCCTGTCATTCGGATTCTGATGCGTCGAGCATTAAACCAGTCAGTGGGTAGTATTATTGAGGCGAGTAGTGGTGAAGAGGCGATACAGCTTTTTTCTGAGCACTCTCCAGATTTAATATTACTCGATGTGTCGATGGATAACATGGATGGTTTTGAATGCTGTTCAATGATCCGTTCATTACCTGAAGGGGATAATGTCGCCATTATTATGGTGACAGCACTAGATCAGCCGCAAGATATTCAAAAGGCCTTTGATGTAGGTGCAACAGACTTCATGACTAAACCGGTTAAGTGGCCGCTGCTGAGTCACCGCATTCACTATGTGCTGAAAGCTAATAAAACAATCAAAGAGTTAACTAAGAGTAAAAACAAACTCGCCAGAGCACAAAGTATTGCTCACTTGGGCTCGTGGGAATGGGACTTCAAATCCAGTAAGTTAGACTGCTCTGATGAGGTGTATCGCATGCTGGGTATGCAACCTCAAGAGATTGATATTACGTTCTCCAAATTGTTAGAAATCATCCACCCAGATGACCGAGAATTCTTAAAGCTAACCGTTAAAACAGCCTTAAAAACCAGGCAGTCGTATGATATTGAATATCGTGTGTTACATGGTAGTGGAGAGGTGATTACCCTGCATGATAGAACCGATATCACTTACGATTTTGGCGAACCACGGATTAATGGCACTTTGCATGATATTTCTAGTCGGAAAAAGTCAGAGCAAGAAATCGCGTATTATGCCTATTACGATACCTTAACGGACCTGCCGAACAGACGTAAGTTTTTGTTGCAGTTGGACTCTGCGATTGCTCTAGCTAAGCGTCACACAACCAAATTAGCATTGTTGTTCATTGATTTAGATCATTTCAAAAGAATAAACGATACGTTGGGGCATAAAGCGGGAGATGAATTGTTATGCGAAGCAGCCACACGTATTAAAAACTCGGTACGCATGTCAGATGAGCTCAGTGTGGGGAGTCGGGGAGATTATGAAAATGAACACCTTGCCCGTTTGGGCGGGGACGAATTCACCCTACTTTTATGTGAACTAGAAGTGTTCGATAATGTAGCGGTTATTGCTCAGCGAGTGCTAGATGCACTCTCTAAGCCCTATATTATTCAGGGACAGCAAACGTTTATTTCGGCCAGCATAGGTATTTCGTTTTATCCTGATGACGGCGCCACCGGCGATATTTTGTTGCAGCATGCAGACACAGCCATGTACGAAGTGAAAAATAACGGCAAAAACGGTTATCAATTGTTTTCTCATGATATGCATAAGTCGTTAATGGATCGGCTTCAAATAGAAGCTGAACTACGTGAAGCGGTAAGATTAGGCAATCAACTTATGTTGTATTATCAGCCACAAGTTGACTCTGTGAATGGCAATATTATTGGGTACGAAGCATTGCTACGTTGGAATCATCCAACAAGAGGCTTGTTAGCGCCGATAGATTTTCTCGCGATTGCTGAAAGTAGCGGCTTGATTATCCCTATTGGAGAATGGGCTTTGCTTGAAGCTTGTAACAAAGCGAAGAAAATACACATTGCAGATGCGAATTTTCAGCGCATGGCTGTTAATCTATCGGCATTGCAATTCAACCATGCAAATATTTTTGACCACGTTAAAAGTGCACTTGTTGAAACCGGTTTACCACCAAGCTTACTCGAGCTTGAAATTACAGAATCAGCCATCATCAGTAACGTCGATGAGGCGATTGCCTTGCTGTTTATGTTAAAAAAACTAGGTGTGAAGTTAGCCATTGATGATTTTGGAACCGGCTACTCTTCATTAAATTACTTAAAGAGCTTTCCCATTGATACATTGAAAATAGATAAATCGTTTGTAGATGGCATTGTGAGTAATCAAAAAGATGCCGCTATTGCTCGCACAATTGTGCAGTTAGCACTTAATTTAGAACTCAGTACGATAGCTGAAGGAGTCGAATTCATAGAGCAGCATGAGTTACTTAAGGCTATGGGGTGTACTAATTTACAAGGTTATTTGTATAGTAAACCCTTACCTTCGGAAATGGTTTGATTGTTATGTAATAGGCTCTCCAAATTGACCATTAACGTAAATTGGTGGCAGCAAAAAGGGCATATTTAAATGAGCGCGCCAAGACGCTTTTAATATCATTAATCCTTTAAGCCGATCAATTCATATTGAGTCGGTTTTTTTGTATCTCTACTTGTATATATAAATAATCATATATACACTTGGTCGTATATTTTTAATTCTTGTTTATCCGTTATGAAAAAGAAAACTGTGTTGTTTCTATGTACTGGCAATTCGGCGCGTTCGCAAATGGCTGAGGCGTTGTTACGCAATAAAGCGGCTGATCAATTTGATGTGTTCAGTGCCGGAACATCGCCAGAACAAGTCGATGTTCGAACTATTGAGGCTATTACTCGCTTTGGTATTTATGCGGGTGATTTAGTGTCTAAGCACTTGCAGACTTTTGCTGGCAAAGACTTCGATTATGTTATTACCCTTTGCGAAAAAGCTAATAATGAATGTCGTAGTTACCCTGGTGCAGGTAAACAATTGGCATGGGATTTCCCTGATCCTAAAACCCGTACAGGTAATCATCCATTTTCAAGCACCATGACCGAGCTTAACAATCGTTTGTCGATGTTTTTGCGGGTGGAAAATAAAGTCACTTCCAAGGCCTCGAATGAGATTATCATCGAGACAAAAATCGAAGATCGCAATCAATCTGCCCCAGAACGATTAATCGATTTCGATCCCATTACATTTTATAAATGCCTTACCGATGACATTCGCCTAAAAAGCTTAATGCTGACCCATTACCACGGTGAATTGTGTGTGTGCGAGCTGATGGAAGCGCTGAATGAAGAAAGCCAACCAAAAGTATCGCGCAATTTAGCCTTGTTAAAAAAGGCTGCGATTATTAGCGACAGAAAACACGGTCAGTGGGTGTTTTATCGCATCAATCCTAACTTACCTCAATGGGCTAAATCAGTAATAGCAGAAACCACTGAAAACAACCTTGGGTTGATTATGTCGCCATTAGAGCGGTTAGACATTATGCAAAATAGACCGAACAAGGTGAGTTTTTGTCGTTAATGCTGTGTTGTAAAAAATATTATTAATATTTTTGTGTTGTACCCTCATTGTTTGGAGTCTTGTTATGGGCATGTTTGAACGGTTTTTATCGGTATGGGTTGGTTTAAGTATGTTGGCCGGAGTGTTGTTAGGTTTATGGCAGCCAGATATCTTTCAAGCTATAGCAAACCTTGAAATCGCCCACGTTAACTTGGTTGTTGCGGTATTTATTTGGGTGATGATTTACCCCATGATGGTGCAAATTGACTTTTCGGCAATGAAAGATGTGGGTAAAAATCCCAAAGGATTATTGCTGACCGTGGTTATTAATTGGTTAATTAAACCCTTTACCATGGCGGCATTAGGATGGTTGTTTTTTAAGGTGTTGTTTGCCGATTTGGTCGACCCTGCATCTGCACAAGAGTATATCGCAGGGATGATTTTATTAGGTGTTGCGCCATGTACTGCGATGGTTTTTGTGTGGTCACAACTAACCAAAGGAGATGCGAACTACACCTTGGTGCAAGTGTCGGTTAATGATGTGATTATGATTTTTGCCTTTGCGCCAATTACCGCATTATTACTGGGCGTGAGCGATATTCAGGTGCCATGGGAAACCTTGCTTATTTCGGTATTACTGTATGTGTTGTTACCGCTATTGGCCGGAGTGACAACACGTTACTTGCTTAACCGCCGCCATGGATTAGCCGCAGTTAACTCATTTTTGGCTACCTTAAAACCATGGTCGATTATCGGCTTACTGGCCACTGTGGTGTTGTTGTTTGGTTTTCAAGCTGAAGTCATTGTGTCTGATCCGCAAACCATTGGCTTGATAGCTGTGCCTTTGATTATTCAAACTTACGGTATTTTTATTATTGCGTATATAGCAGCTAAATGGCTGAAATTATCCCATAACATTGCCGCTCCAGCTTGTTTAATTGGCACCTCTAACTTTTTTGAACTGGCGGTGGCCGTGGCGATATCGCTATTTGGGCTGCACTCAGGAGCCGCGTTGGCTACAGTGGTTGGGGTATTAGTTGAAGTGCCGGTGATGTTATCGCTAGTAGCCATTATTAATCGAACTCAACATTGGTTTAATCACTGATTTAGTCGCTTTGTGAGTTCAGTTTTATGAGCCAATTTGTTGAAAGCGTTTTTAAAGTTACTTTTTGGAGTTAACCATGCAACCTCATCCTTATGATGTTTTAACGTTAGATAATGGCGCCAAACTGATTTTTACTCCGTGCCCTGGTACCAAAGATGAAGCTGTATCTGCGTCAGTTGCTACATTGAAGGCGGCAGGTACAAAAATGCTAGTCACCTTGATGTTCGATGATGAAATCGTACGCAATGCAGCAGAATATTTACCTGCAGAATGTACCAAACAAGCCATTACATGGGTGCAATTGCCCATTGCTGACGATGCCGCGCCAAGGCAAGAGTTTGAAACCCAGTGGTTAGCCCATAAAACCCAGATTATTGAATTGTTAAATAACCAAGGCATTATTGCAGTGCATTGCAAAGGCGGTTCCGGCCGCACTGGATTGGTGATTGGTCTGATATTAGTCAGCTTAGGCTGGCCTAAAGATAAAGTCATTAATGCAGTACAAGCATTGCGGCCCAAGGCGCTAGTTCATCCGGTTCAGCGTGAATATTTTGATGCATTTAATGGTTAGCATGTAGTGATTAACCTTTGAAACGATAACTTAACAATGAGAGCAAGCTCAGGACACCATTATGACGATAAAAATAGGTATTAACGGTTTTGGCCGTATGGGACGTTTATCAATGCGCGCGGCATATGATTGGGACGATGTTGAAATTGTGCATATTAACGATCCTGCTGGTGATGCAGCCACGCTGGCGCACTTAATGACCTTTGATTCAGTCCATGGTCGTTGGCATCATGAGGCGACCCATAATGGTGATGCCATTGTGATTAACGGTAAAGCTATTCCTTGCAGCCGTAATGTCGCTACCCAAGACACTGACTGGTCAAAATGTGATGTGGTGATTGAGGCCTCTGGCAAGATAAAAACCAAAGCCTTGCTACAAGTTTACTTAGATCAAGGTGTAAAACGGGTTGTGGTGACTGCGCCAGTAAAAGAAGACGGCGTGCTCAATATTGTAATGGGCGTTAACGATGATTTATACGACAAAGCCATCCATCCCATCGTGACCGCAGCTTCTTGTACCACCAACTGTTTAGCACCAGTAGTAAAAGTGATTCATGAAAAGATAGGTATTAAGCATGGCTCAATGACTACGATCCACGATATTACCAATACTCAAACTATTCTGGATGCACCGCATCAAGACTTACGCCGCGCCCGTGCGTGTGGCATTAGTTTGATACCCACTACCACTGGTTCGGCTACCGCGATTACCCATATTTTCCCAGAGTTAAAAGGTAAGTTAAATGGTCATGCGATACGGGTGCCGTTAGCTAATGCGTCGCTCACCGATTGTGTATTTGAAGTGGCTCGTGGAACAACGGTTGAAGAAGTAAACCAACTATTGAAGCAAGCTGCTGATAAAGAACTGAAAGGCATTATGGGCTATGAAGAGCGCCCATTAGTGTCGGTTGATTATAAAACCGACCCGCGCTCAAGCATTATCGATGCGTTGTCGACCATGGTGGTGAATGACACCCAAGTGAAACTGTATGTGTGGTACGACAACGAGTGGGGATACGCTAATCGTACCGCTGAGCTCGCACGTAAAGTCGGCTTAGCAGATAAGGAATAAGCTTCATGGGGCTGGATACATTGCGTACCTTATCACCATCGATAAAACAGTACTTATTGATTACCGGTAATTACTGGGCATTTACCTTAACCGATGGCGCTTTGCGTATGCTGGTGGTGTTGTATTTCCACCAATTGGGTTACAGCCCGTTAAATATTGCGATGTTGTTTTTGTTTTATGAGATATTTGGTGTCGTGACTAATCTTGTTGGTGGTTGGTTAGGTGCAAGGCTTGGCCTAAATAACACCATGAACATTGGCCTAGGCCTGCAAATAGTGGCGTTAGCTATGCTTACCGTATCCACAGAAATGTTGACTGTCGTCTATGTTATGGCGGCACAGGCGCTGTCGGGCATCGCCAAAGATTTGAATAAAATGAGCGCCAAAAGTGCCATTAAAACCTTAGTGCCAGTAGATGCAGAAGGTAAGCTTTACCAATGGGTTGCGTTGTTAACGGGCTCTAAAAATGCCTTAAAAGGAGTGGGATTCTTTTTAGGTGGTGTGTTACTCACAGGCCTAGGGTTTACAGGCGCCATTATTTTAATGGCCACGTTATTAGGCATTGTATGGTTATGTAGTTTAGTGACCTTAAAAGATGATTTAGGCAAAGCGAAAAACAAACCCAAATTCAAAGATATTTTTTCTAAAAGTCAGTCGATTAACATCCTTTCGGCGGCGCGGATGTTTTTGTTTGGCGCCAGAGATGTATGGTTTGTGGTGGCATTACCGGTATTTTTAGCCACAACTTTTGGCTGGGATCATTGGTGGGTTGGTAGCTTTATGGCTAGCTGGGTGATTGGTTATGGTGTGGTGCAATCCATTGCACCTTATTTCACCGGTAAACGACAGGGAAAAGTGCCGAGCGGCCGAGCTGCTTTTACATGGGCAACTTATTTACTACTCATTCCTGCCGCAATTGCAGTCGCACTACATGCCGATTTTTATGTGCTAGAAAGTGTCGTCATCGGTTTATTAATGTTTGGCGCGGTGTTTGCGATTAACTCATCACTGCATAGCTACTTAATTGTTAGCTATGCTGGCAGTGATGGCGTGTCACTGGATGTGGGCTTTTACTATATGGCCAATGCCATGGGAAGGTTGATTGGAACGATACTGTCAGGTTGGGTCTATCAAGCCTATGGCTTAGAAGCTTGTTTATGGATATCGAGTGGTTTTATAGCTCTTGCTGCCTTAATTTCACTTAAGTTGCCTCATAAAAGGTAAGCCATTACAGCCGCTAGATGCATTTTTGTTTACACATCGATATTTCGTTATCTAACCGTGATAGCCTGAAACTCTTACCGTATCATCGGTAAAAATTGCCTGCTCATCTATGGCTTTCTCATTATTGACTTTCTTACTTTAAATTTTAAAACCATAAAAATCATGGTCTTATGGCTTTTTTTAAAAGTTGGCATGATGCTGGCTTTAACTAATTCATAGTCGTGGTGTGAATCGTTAATTTTTACGATAGAGATAAGATATTTGTATCAATCGTCAGCGTAAATTCAACGCACATCACAATGTAAACCGTACACCAAGGAGGTTTTTATGTTGGGCTGGACATTAATGTTTTTAGTGATAGCCGTTATAGCGGGTCTATTGGGGTTTACCGGTATTGCAGGTGCAGCAGCAGGCATCGCGAAAATTATTTTCTTTATTTTTATTGTGTTGCTAGTGATTTCGTTAGTAGCCAATGCGATTAGAGGCAAAGCTCCCCGAGGATAGTATTAACCCCTTACCTTAATCCAAGTTGAAGCTGCTTAAACAAGTTTATACGATTACAACCATCATCCAGGAGATGAATATGAATTTATTAAAACTACTGACAATGGCAAGTTTAATGGTGTTTTTAACGGCCGGTTTATCAGCATGTTCAGATAACAAAGCTGAAAATGCAGGTGAGAAAGTGGATGAAATGATCCAAGATGCCGGTAATGCAGTTGAAGATACATGTGAAGATGTTAAAGAAGGTATGAAAGCAGAAGATCCAGACTGCTAAGCATTATACCAATCACATTAACTATTTTATTTGTTTAAGTCGTTAAGTTTTACAACTCAAAATGCATTGTTCTAGGTAGAGTAACTCCATTTAAACCAATGTAAGTCGAAGTTGAATGTTTGACTGACAGCGACGTAATGACCAGATAGTTATTAAGATAAGTATTAGCCTAAGCAGCACACATGTGCTGCTTTTTTTACAACAGGAGGACCACAATGCTAACCCGTATTCATATTAAATATTACTATACTGTTGGCGCATTATTGGCTTTGTGCTTATGTGTGGCGCTTCCTTATGTGTTACTTAAGGTTATTTTTGCTTGGATTGCATTATCTTTAGGGCTGGTGAGTTCAGCTTATTGGTTTAATAGCGCAGGCATTTTCCGAAAAAGCCAAGATGGCAGCATTCCTTGGTATATAAGTTGGAGTTTTGTTCCCTTTTTAATGGGGTGCCAGCTGTATAACGCCTGGGCAAGAAAGCACGACAAAGTGCCCGTAATCCAAAAAATAGATAAGCAGTTGTATTTAGCCTGCCGATTGTTTCCCAGTGATATTGACCGACTTAAGCATGAAAAAATTGATGCAATTTTGGATGTTACTGCCGAATTTGACGCATTAGAGTGGACCTTGTTTGATGAAAATATTGGCTATTTAAATATTCCCATATTAGATCACAGCGTACCGACTGTCGCGCAGTTAAATCAAGCCATTAATTGGTTACACACTCAAGTCAGTAATGGTAAAAATGTAGTAGTGCATTGCGCGCTAGGCCGGGGGCGTTCGGTGTTGGTATTAGCGGCTTATTTAGTCTGCCGTGAGAGAAATCGTAATGTTAATGATGTGCTTAAATCCATCAATAGTATCCGCCAAACGGCACGGTTAAATAAATGGCAGTTGGCCGCTATAGAAAAAATGCATAGTCAGCAACAAATTAATATTCACAAACGTGCTTGGTTGATTGTTAACCCAGTGTCTGGTGGTGGTAAATGGCATGATGAAGCAGACCATATTACCCAAACCTTGACGGATTACTTTCAGCTTGAAGTGCTGTATACCGCCAAAGATAAGTCTGCAGTGCAATTAGCCAAACAAGCTAAACAAAAGGGCGCAGATATTATAGTTGCCTGTGGTGGCGATGGTACGGTTAACGAGGTGGCATCAGTGATTGTTGATACCGATATTTTCTTAGGTATTATTCCGATGGGAACCACCAATGCACTAAGTCATACTTTGTTTGGCGCCGCCAGTAAATTGGTGCCGGTATCGCAAGCGCTTGATATTTTGATTCAAGGTTATTCACAACGTGTTGATACTGCTACATGTAATGATGAGTTGATGTTGTTGCTGGTGGGGCTAGGCTTTGAACAAAAAATGATAGCGAAGGCTGACCGTGACCAAAAAGATGCCCTAGGACAATTAGCCTACCTTAATGGTTTGTGGGAGGCGGTAGGCGAAAACCAGCCATTGTCGATAAGAGTGCAGATCGATGGTGGCGATATTAAAGTGATTAACACCACTAGCCTAGTGATAGCCAATGCTGCGCCATTTACCAGCTTGTTAGCACTAGGTAATGGCGAGCCCAATATTACCGATGGCTTGTTAGATATTACCTGGATTGAATCGAGTGAGACATCGCCACAACAGTTATTGAGTATGACCGAGTTGCTATTTGCAGGCTTAACTGGAGAACGTGAAGATAATCAACAGAGTCAAATTCATCATGAGCAAGCAAAAAAAATCTACTTAAACACAGATTCGTCTTGCCAATATGTGATCGATGGTGAGTTATTTGAATCAGAAGATTTGTGTATTAAAGTCAAACCCAGGTCATTAAATGTGCTTGTGCCAGAAGCGAGCAAACACGTTTAATGAATGGGCGTTTAATGACGCTATGGTTCGTCTGAACCGGTTTGGTCTTCGTATTTACTGAGTTTGTTGTAAAGGGTTTTGACGCTAATACCGAGCTGTTTGGCAGTATCATTTTTATTGCCCAATGAGTTGTCGAGCGCTTGATAAATAGCTACTTTTTCAAGTTCATCTAAGCGCATACCAGCAGGTATTTGTACGTCGTCAGCTAAAGGCTCAGTTGATGGTTCCAGAGGTGTCACCGTGATATGACTTGGTAAAATAGTATCTTCTGCCAAAATATATGCACGTTCTATTGCGTGTTTTAGTTCGCGAACATTTCCGGGCCATTTTTGTTGTTGGATAAGTTTAATCGCATCATCTGAAAAGGTTTTAGTCAGTTTTTCAGCAGTATTTCGGTAGGCTAAAAAATGTTGTGCTAGGCCACTGATGTCATTGCTACGATCGCGTAATGGTGGCACTAGGATAGGGAAATGCGCTAAACGAAAATATAAATCTTCGCGGAAACGCCCAGCATCAATAGCGTCAGCTGGATCGCGATTGGTGGCAGCAACAATGCGAACATTGGCTTTTTTAAGCTGTTGTGAGCCGACAGAGCGATATTCATTGTTTTCGAGTACGCGTAACAATTTTACTTGATGTTCTAGCGGCATTTCGGTGACTTCATCAAGAAATAAGGTACCGCCTTCTGCTTGCTCGAATACACCACGGTGATCACGATGAGCACCGGTAAAAGCGCCTTTTACATGGCCAAACAGCTCACTGTCGACCAGTTCAGGGCTTAATGCACCACAGTTAATGGCGATAAATGGTTGGTTGATTCGGTGACTGGCCAGGTGAATGGTGTTGGCTACAAGCTCTTTACCCGCACCGCTTTCACCGACAATAAGTACGTTGCTTTCGGTTACGGCAACTTTACGAATAGTACGATACAACTTGTGCATTGCCCGCGATGAGCCAACCAACAAACCGTATTGGTCTAGTTCACTAGAAAATGGCTGTTGTTGTTTTGTCGATTGTGACTGCAAGTCTTGGGCAAAGTCTTCTAAGGTGTCGTTGATTGCGTCGGCATCGTAAGGCTGACGAAAATGATAACCAGCGCTTTTTGACATTAAGTAATCTAAGTTAGGATTCGGTTTACCTTCGCTTAAGAAGATGAACTCAATATCAGACATTAACGCACTGTCAGTTAACTCTGCGTATTCTAGTTGGCTTAATTGCGATAATTCAATGATCGCAACATCTATCGAGTTACTGTGCAGTTGGTCTAACCAGGGCTGGTCAACTGAACTAGCAATCTTATTAAAGTGTTGGCAACTCGGTAAGGCAAGGAGTCGTGCTTCACCTTCTTGACGACGGTGTAGATGATAAAAAAGTGTTGGACGTGGCATACCGATTCACTCCCTGTGGTGTTAAGTCTAATGTTTACCAGTGATGTCGTGTTGACAATCACCAGTGATCATTCCGTGTAATTAGGTAATTAACTCAGACCCGGACAAATTATAATAACTTTAACTATTAGAAGGTTAATTAATTTTTGCCCATGTACATGGGGTGTTCATGGTTTAGCTTTTGCTTAATAAGGTGTGCTGTACCCGTATATGTTACACAACCCATCCAACAAAGTGCCAGTAAAATTATCGAATGCAGGAGGATTTACATTGAAATCATTTACTCGAGACGAACAGGCTGAGTCCGATGTATGGCTATTGCATGAGGCTATTGATTTATGCCAGGAAGGACAACAATTTTATGTCCAAGCCACATTGGGGACCGACGATTACAACATCAAACGAATTTTTATCCACATGGCCGACATTCGAAAATGCATGCTGGATCGTTTAACACCATTGTTTAGCGTGGTGCGTTCAAGCCAAGCAAGGCCGATAGACAGTCAAACTTATCATCAACAATCCTCACATCGACACTATGCTAAGGCTGAGCAGGTTATACAGCATAAGCCGTTACCCCAAGCGATAGCGGTATTGGTTGAAACCGAACAACAGGTCTTGGCTCATTTAAAGCAAACGGCTAGAAAAACTAAAAACCAGCGTGTTGCTAGCCAACTTGCCGAGGGTATTGCTTGGCTGCAAATGAGCTGTGACACCATGAAAAACCTCTCCGTTGCTCATACTTAGCCATCGGCGACACAAACAGCGTGTTTTAATGGATGTTAATTTGTGACTAGCGTGTGTTTACCTGACTGGCAGCATAATAGTTTTTTTGCCTACGGCATTAGCTATCTGTTCATTCTCTGGAGGGGTCATTTAATGCTAGAGCAGGCTATTCCGCGAATGCAATTAAGAGTCATTAATTCTCATCGCAACGATGAAAAATTTACCTAGCGTCGGTAAAAAAGTCCGATATTATCATCTATCAGTAAGATGAAAATAACCATGAATACTTGTTAATTCATTATTAACAGATACTTATAATAATTGGCATGGTTCACGCATTGTATTCCTTGAGATTAACAACGGAGGAAAACTTTATGAACAAGACCACATTATCTGTAGTAATGAGCATTATGTTAGGTTCAATGGCATTCGGTGCAAATGCAGCACAAGATTGGCAAGATGATGCAAAAGATGCGTGGATCGATGGTAAAGCTGAAACCACACTTTTGTTAAATGCAAATCTGAACTCATTTGATATTAATACCGACGTGCATGATGGCAACGTGACCCTAACAGGTAAAGTTAACAGCAGTGTTGATAAGTCACTTGCTGGAGAGTTAATTAGAAGCTTAGATGGCGTGAAAGACGTTAACAATGAGCTTTCGGTGATGAAGCAGTACAGTGATGAAGACAGCAAGGATTTAAGTGACTCACTCACAGATTCGAAAGTTGCTACCGTAGTGAAAACCCGATTATTATTCTCTGCTGACGTGTCAGGTTCCGATATTAACGTCGATGTCGCTAATGGCGTAGTGACATTAAAAGGCACAGTGTCGAGTGATGCAGAACGTGATTTAGCCTTAGCCATCGCTAAAAACACCGATGACGTAAAAGATGTAGTCGATGAGTTACGTGTAACAGGATAATCTATTCGGTTATACTCAAACCAGCCTTTGGGCTGGTTTTTTTATGCCTAAAAAGCATGTGTAGCACTTAATACCAATCTCATTAAATATCTGATCAGTTCAGAGTCTCTCAGGTTTTTTAATTCAAGGCGCATTGATGTAGAAATGGCTGTTCCCTTTTAAATCGATGCAACACAGAAGTGGAATACCTGAG
>NZ_JACJDU010000052.1:0-30399 GCF_014163715.1 Shewanella sp. SR44-4
TGAGATAGATTTAGAGCTTAGATTTAGAGCTTAGCGTTAGTACTTAGATAAGTGCTCGTTAGTTGCCGTTCAATAACATGACATAACGATTAAAAGTAAATTCATCTCGTTGGAATTGAGAATGAAATGTCATGCCTAACTTTGTGGCCACGTTGATCGAGCCGCTATTGGCATCGACAACATCGGCATAGACGATGTCTAAATCCATGTGTTGTTTGGCATATTCGATACAGGCTAGGTTGGCTTCTGTCGCTAAACCAATACCCCAGTAATCAGGGTGCAAGCGATAACCAATATCGACGGCATTAATACGAGTTTCATTTTTAAAACCGCAAAACCCAATCACAGTATTGCTCTCTTTCAGTACCACAGCCCAACGGCCAAAACCGTATTGCCGATATTCAGCTAACCAAATATTGGTAATGATATTTTCGGCGTCGGGTAATGTTGTGCACATTCCAGCGTCACCGGTATAGAGGCTGACTTGTTCTGGAGCATTAAAATGCAATACTGCAGGTGCATCTTCAAGGGTAAATTCTCTTATAATGAGTCTTGGTGTTTCAGTAATGACTGTCATTGATTTCCTTTATTATTATTTCTCTGACCACAATGACTTAATCACTATGCCACGATTAACCTTATCCCTTAACTTGCGGTTACCTAAAACCCATTACAAAGTGGCTTAAGCTTATGGTAGGTTAACATACTCAAATCCCGACAATTAAGAATAATAATATGACCTGCTTACGTGTTGCGTACCCCTTATTGGCGTTAGTGTTTTCAGCTTCGTCGTTATCATTTACTGCTAGTGCGAGCGATCTTGATCTCTCTGTAAGTAAAGCATTACCAAAGCTTGAGCAACTATATCTACACCTGCATCAACACCCTGAATTGTCATATCAAGAAAAAGCCACTAGCCAACGCATGGCGCAAGAACTCAAGCAATTAGGCTTTGAGGTTACTGCTAATTTTGGCGGTTATGGTGTGGTCGGTATTGTCAAAAACGGTAAAGGGCCCGTGGTGATGATCCGTGCAGATATTGATGGCTTGCCAATTATTGAGCAAACGGGAAAAGAGTACGCCTCGACCGTGACAACCCTTAATGCGGACAACAGTACCGTTGGTATTATGCATGGTTGCGGCCACGATATTCACATGACCAGTTTAATTGGTACTGCACAGCAACTGATGCTTCACAAAGCTGACTGGCAAGGTACTTTGATGATGGTGGCTCAACCCGCAGAAGAAGTCGGTGGCGGCGCCAAAGCCATGCTCAAACAGGGGTTGTTTAGCCAGTTCCCAACACCAGACAGCATTATTGGTTTGCATGTGAGTGCGTCAATTCCTGCAGGCAAAGTCGGCACCGTAAGTGGTTATGCCTTGGCGAATGTTGATTCGGTTGATATTACCATTAAGGGCAAAGGTGGCCATGGTGCTTATCCGCACGTCACTATTGATCCTGTGGTACTTGCAGCGCGCATAGTACTTGCACTGCAAACCATTGTTAGCCGCGAAGTCTCGCCGTTAGAGCCTAATGTGGTTACTGTTGGCGCTATTCATGGTGGCTCAAAACACAATATTATTTCAGATGAAGTGAAGCTTCAGCTGACCTTACGCTCGTATAATCCTAAGGTTCGTGAGCAGCAAATCGCGGCGATTAAACGTATTACTACCGGTATCGCGATTAGTGCTGGCTTGCCAGATGACCTTATGCCTGTGGTGTATGTGCATGATGATGAAACCATTCCGTCAACCTATAACGATCCCACGTTAGCCGCTAAGGTTAAAGCCAGTATTGAAGCCGAGTTAGGCAGTGACAATGTGCTGGTGGCACCACCGGTAATGGCTGGCGAAGATTTTGGTTTATATGGGCTCACTGCAGAGAAACGTCCGATTACTTTATTTTGGCTGGGCGGGGTAGAACCTAGCCAGTATCAAGCGAGTGTTGAGTCTGGCGATACCTTGCCGTCTTTGCATTCTAGTCAGTTTGCGCCAGATTATTCGTTAACTATCCGCACTGGGGTTAGGGCTATGACAAAATCCGCGATGGATTTATTTAATCAACCAGCGCAATAAACTTGAACTTTTACATTCAAGTCAGTTTGCACCCGGTTATCTATGCCATTAACCATTCGCACTGGGGTTAGGGCTATGACAAAATCCGCGATGGATTTATTTAATCAACCAGTGCAATAAACTTGAACGTTTACATTCAAGTCAGTTTGCACCCGGTTATCTATGCCATTAACCATTCGCACTGGGGTTAGGGCTATGACAAAATCTGCGATGGATTTATTTAATCAACCAGCGCAATAAACTTGAACGTTTACATTCAAGTCAGTTTGCACCCGGTTATCTATGCCGTTAACTATTCGCACTGGGGTTAGGGCGATGACACGCACCGCGATGGATTTATTTAATCAACCAGCGCAATAAGTGGAAAGTGTTTAAAGGATAGAATTTCATTCAACAATAAGCGCGATAGCCGCCTACGGTTCTATATAATATAATGGCGGCTATTCTCATTTTTGGAACATGGCTGTATATGATTATCTTTAGCACCAACCTTGGCGATTTTACCGTAGAGCTTGAAATGGAACGTGCGCCGGTTTCTTCAAAAAACTTTTTAAAATACTGCCAAGACGGTTTTTATGACGGCACTATTTTTCATCGGGTTATTAAAGGTTTTATGGTGCAGGGCGGTGGCTTAACCGCCAAAATGAAAGAAAAACCTACTCGTGACCCTATTGCCAATGAAGCCAATAAAGGTTTGAACAACGTGTTGGGTACTTTGGCGATGGCTCGAACAGATTCGCCGCATTCAGCTACTGGGCAATTTTTTATTAATGTTGCCGACAATGATTTTCTAGACCACGCAGCAATGACCAATGCGGGTTGGGGTTATGCGGTGTTTGCCAAAGTGACCGCCGGTATGGATGTTATTCAGCAAATGGAGCGAGTTAAAACAACGACGATGGCAGGCCATGAAGATGTACCGCGTGAGCCGATTATTGTTGAGAAAGTGACCATTGTTGACGAGAAACCTGTTGCTTAAATATGCTGTGCTATTTACACACTCGCTATTAAACATTAGCGAGTAAGTAATAGCTATTAAGCACTTACTATTAAGCACTAGCTAAAACAACGCAATAAAAAAGGTTCGACATCACTGTCGAACCTTTTTTGATCTGTGTTAAACCACAGTAGTCACATTAAAGTGTGAAACGAATACCAATGGCAATGCCGTCATCTTCAGACAGTTCCATTCTGGCTTGTTGTGCTTTGTCTGCACTGGTGAAATCGCTGTAATCACGGCGAGCTTCAACATATAAAACAGTATCTGGGTCAAATACATAATGTAAACCTACTACGAAAAACTGACGTTTAAAAACGTCATCTTGATCGGCATTGTAGTTAGGTTGGATCACGTAGTTAGATCCAGCATCAAGAATGTTGTACGAAATAAAAGTACGAATGTTGTTATCGAACTTGTACGAGAACAATGATTCAATGCCCACAGCGTCGTTAATTAAACGACCGATATTGTCGGTGTCATGATTTTCGTTTTTGTTTACGTTGGCAGCAGCATAAAAACCATTCTGCTCAAAGTTGCCCCAAGTGATACCCATGCCGTAAATAAGATCAACAGCAGTGGATGTTCCACCGTTACCAAAGGTCACATCAAACTCACCACGGTTAACACCGGCAGTTAGCACTAGCTTATCAGTGGCTTGGTAAGTGACAGCACCACCATAGGTATAGTTATACTCAACTTGCTGTGCCGACGTTGAACTTGCTGCCCATAACTCTTCACAGGCATCTTGAGTGATATTTTCTACATCACAAGTATAGAAAGCACTGTTTTTAAGTTGGGCTTGCACGGCAAAACTTATGTCGCCAAAGCTGTTACGATATTGAACTGTTTTGTCACCACGACCGACACCATTTACCGCGCCGTCATCTTTGTTGTAAGTGTAAACACCCGCAGTGTTTCCGTCCCATACAAAGCCATAGTTTGTGCTGTACACCACGTCATACCAAGCACCCCATTGCTTGCCAATTGTGATGCTACCGTATTTGTCATGTGATAAACCGGCATAACCAAGACGATTATAGAAAAACTCGTCTTGAATTGATTCAAAGCGATTATTGTAAACAATATCTGTGCTACCTACTGGATTTACACCCCATTCAAGCAAGGCGTAAGCTTTCCAGTCATTTTGTAGTTGACGACTAAAACCAAAATTAATCCGTGAAGCACCGTTAACAACTTCTGTTTCACCTTGAGTATTGATCACGCGCGCATCGATAAAGCCGCCAATTTTAACCGCATTAACATCATCTTTATAAACTTCGATTGCTGACGCTGCAGGTGCAATAAGAATTGTTGAAATTAATGCTGCAATTAATGTTCTGTTCATTTTAATCTCTTGTCTTGTTGTTTGAGTAAGCACAGCTTAGTCCGTTAATATATCTTTCCATTGAGGCGACGGAGAATATCAAACCTATGAGTGACTCACAAAGTGAAATGTGCTCAAAAAAGGCGATATATCTCATAAAATTCGTTGTTCAATGACTTAGTAAAATCGAGTGTTAATACTGAGTTGTACCGCAGTTAACAATTGTAAGTAAATGTTAATTGGTGGTTACTTATGCACTTAATGTGGTTTTTTATTCGCCTTTAAAATAGCGTGTTTTTTGAGCGTTTATTTGATGTAGATCGCGACTTTATTTTACCAATGGCATACGCTTAATTTAGCACTGTTATCGATTTTATCGGGGGCGACATTATGGACATGACTTTACAGTTTCACGGCGCAACTCAAGAGGTCACTGGATCTTGCCATTTACTCACAGTCAAAGGGCAGCAAGTGCTGCTTGATTGTGGATTAATTCAAGGGAGTAAAGCTGACGCGTTACGTAATCACGATCCTTTTCCATTCGACGCCACACAAATCCATGCAGTGGTATTAAGCCATGCCCATATTGATCATTCTGGCCGTTTGCCTTATTTGATTAATCAGGGGTTTACTGGACCCATTTATACTCAAAAAGCCACCGCACAGTTATGTGATGTCATGTTGCGTGATGCAGCCATGCTGCAAGAAAGAGATACCGACAGGCAAAATAAAAAACGTGCAAAACATGATTTAGAACTGCTTGAACCGCTATTTACCGAAAAAGATGTCGATCAAGTAATGGCGCAGTTTGTGATGGTAGATTATGGCCAGCGAGTGCAGGTTGCCGATGGGGTAGAGGTTTGCTTGTCCGATGCGGGACATATTCTGGGTTCTGCGGTGGTGGAGTTGTGGTTAGGCAATAAACCTCAACAGAAAAAACTGGTTTTTAGTGGTGATTTAGGTCGTGCAGGTATGCCGGTTTTGGATGACCCAACGTTTATTGAACAAGCTGATTTAGTGCTAATGGAAAGTACTTACGGCGATAGGTTGCACCGCAGTTGGCAAGATACCTTGGTTGAACTGAAATCAATTTTCAAACGAACTATTCATGAAAGTAGGGGCAATATTTTGATCCCGGCATTTTCAGTGGGACGTGCTCAAGAGCTTCTTTATCTATTTCATTTATATGCCAAAGAGTGGGACTTATCACGTTGGCGTATTTGTTTAGACAGTCCAATGGCGATAAAAGCAACCGAGGTATATGTTAACAATTATCCGTTGATGGACGATGACTTTAAGCGTTTTACCCGCTTATCGCCTGGGCAACATCCGTTGTTATCCAGTGCTGAATTTGTGTGTAGCACTGAAGAGTCGATAGAGTTGAACGATATTCATAAAGGATTAATCATTATTGCCGGCAGTGGTATGTGTAATGGCGGCCGAATTCGCAATCATTTTGTGCATAACCTATGGCGTAAAGAAGCCGATATTATTATTTGTGGTTTTCAGGCAATGGGAACGCCAGGGCGGATATTAGTCGACGGTGCTGAAGAGCTGACGATTCATGGCCAAAGTATTAAGGTTGCTGCCAGTATTCATACTGTAGGTGGGTTATCAGCCCATGCTGACCAAGCCGAGTTATTGTCTTGGTATCGCCATTTTGAGCAATCACCCGCGGTAATATTGGTACATGGTGAACTAAAAGCACAGCAAGTATTGATTGAAGCGCTTAATCAAGACAGTGTTAAAAAACCGAAAAATAGCGCCATTGCTGAGCGAGGAGATTGTTTAGACTTAAACGCTTTGCCAGAGTTTGTGTGGCTGAATAAGGCGAGTGAATATAATGATCCATCAACAATTTAATTTGAGTGAAGGGGTTATTAGGTGAACGATTGCTTAGCCTGCGGGCTAAGCATCAATTTCGTGTTGCAGCTTTTCAATATCGTCTAATATGCGCATAAACTTTTGCCCAAATTCGGTCACTTGGTATTCTACTCTCGGTGGAATTTCAGGGTAATTAATTTTATTCAAAATGCCAAATTCGATGTTTTTTTTCAAACATTGATTCAGTACTTTGGTGCTGAGTCCTTCAACTGATTTTACCATTTCACCGGGACGATTAATGTTATTGGCTAATAACTGATACACAGTTAATGACCATTTACAGCCGTAAATGGTTTCGACCATACGGGCACTTTTTTCTGGAGCAGACTTTCGCAGAAATAATTTTTCTTTTGTATTCATTAATATGTACCTAAAAGTACCTATAGGACTTAATTGTACTTACTATTCAATTGGATAGTTTGCCAATAAGCTTAACACACTTACTCTTTTATTAGGTGTGCTCAAATGACGAATTCAACTCAAACAACAGCGCTGATTATTGGCGGCACAAGCGGTATCGGTTTTGAAACCGCCAAGCAACTCGTGTCTCAAGGTATTGATACCATTATCGTTGGCAATAAAACCGATAAACTCAATGCTGCAGTGGCGCAACTGTCTTCGCTGGGGAATGTCAGTGGGTTTCAAGCCAATTTATATGACCCGCAAGATCTCAGCCGTTTGATCAATATGATCAATTCCATGGATCATAAAATCGATCATTTAGTGAATGCTGCAGGCTATTTTAATCCTAAGCCGTTTTTAGATCATCAAATGAGTGATTACGATATTTACATGGAGCTTAACAAAGCCATTTTTGTGATTTCACAAGCGGTAGCCAGAAACATGATTAAACATCATGGCGGTAGCATAGTGAACATTGGTTCTATGTGGGCTAAACAAGCCATTAAAGCCACACCGTCAAGCGCATATTCTATGGCCAAAGCAGGATTACATGCGTTAACTCAGCACATGGCAATGGAACTAGCGGATCATAACATTCGTGTTAATGCGGTATCGCCAGCTGTTGTTAGCACGCCAATTTATCAAGCTTTTATCGAACCGCAAGATATGGCTAGTGTGCTTGACAGTTTCAATCCATTCCATCCCATTGGCCGAGTAGGTAGTCCGACCGATGTAGCCAATAGCATAGTATTTTTGTTATCAGATAAAGCCGCTTGGGTGACTGGCGCGGTATGGGATGTAGATGGTGGCGTGATGGCTGGCCGTAACTAATACTCCGCTTACAATAGAGCATTGCCTATTTGAAATATGAATGTTTGGGGGGCGATCTTGGTCGCTCCTTGTTACTCGCTAACTTACATCCAATAACATTACATCCGATAACTTTAGATTAAATCACACTTAATAAGCGTTAATATTTCATTCTATAAATCGCTCTAACACGTTAAGCTATAGATAAATAAGTGATGTGAGCGGCGTGATGAAGTTAGTTAACATTAATAAAAGCCAGTATCGTTCGGTTAATAATCAAGTGCAGATAGGTTTAGTGGCAACGCTGGCTATTTTGTCAGTAATATTGGGTCAGTTGATGATCTATTTTTTTGGCGTTAAGCCATTACCCGGTGCAGAGGCTACTGGCAATTTTCATCTTAATTTTACTGGGGTGATTTTGGCGTTAATGGTGTGCGTATTTTTAATACGTAACCTGCGTTCAAAACCGAAATTTTATGAAGTGTATTATGTGTGGCAACTGAAACAGTTGCAGAACAAAATTTACCGCAAGCTTAAATCGATTCAACTAGCCGCCAAAGACAATAACCGTGATGCATTAGTCATCCTCAGTTTTTATTATCAAAGCTTAGCGCTAGTGTATGAGTTAGATAACAACACCTTAACTATTTCAAACGTCAATAATGAGTTAGATAAACTACAGAAATGCATTGATGCGGCTGGTATTTCTGTTGATGCTGATGAGTTTACTCCCGACATGCTACAAGCCTTTTAGACCATCATCTGTTGATAACTTTTTTGCTAGCGTTATAGCGTGGTTTTCAGCGGATGCCATCAATTCTTACCTTAAATAAGGAGCCATGATGTCAATATTGGCAGATATTCCTTTTTCATTACTCGAACTCGCTCCGATGCGCGAAGATGCCAACGTCACTGAAACGTTACAAGGTAGCCTGCGTTATGCCCAACATGCCGAAAATGTTGGTATTAATCGTTTTTGGTTGGCTGAACATCACAATATGCCAGGCATTATATGTTCGGCAACCTCGATATTAATTGGCTATATTGCAGGTGGAACTCAACGTATTCGTGTTGGCGCTGGCGGGATCATGTTACCTAATCATGCCCCCTTAGTGGTTGCAGAGCAGTTTGGCACCTTGGCCAGCCTGTATCCCAACCGTATCGATTTAGGCTTAGGTCGCGCACCCGGTAGCGACCAAGTGACGAGTCGCGCATTGAATCGTGATGATAGCCGAGCAGAGCATTTCCCAGAAGAAGTGAGCGAACTGCAATCATTATTAGGTCCGCGAGCGCAGCGTCAGCAAGCTGCCTCCGCCCAAGTGAGAGCGATTCCGGGCGAAGACACTAATGTGCCAATTTGGTTATTAGGTTCAAGTTTGTTTAGCGCTCAGTTGGCTGCAAAACGTGGATTGCCGTATGTATTTGCAGGCCACTTTGCGCCGCGTTTTTTACATGATGCAGTAGCGCTTTATCGACGTGAATTTATCCCTTCGGCGGTATTGAGCAAACCTTATGTTATGTTGGGATTACCTTTGGTCGCCGCCCCAACAGATGCTGAAGCAGAGCACCTTAGTACTAGCTCGAAACAACGTATTTTGGCGTTAATTCGTGGCAATGAAATGTGGCTTAAACCGCCTGTCGATAGTATGGATGGGTTGTGGAGCGAGCAAGAGAAAAGCTACGTCGATAACTTTTTAAGTTTGTCGGTGTGTGGCGGACCAGCAACGATTAAACATCGACTTGAAGTGATTGTTCAACAGCTAGGTGTTGATGAGCTTATGTTTACCAATGACTTATATGACAGTGAACATCGTTTACGCGCCCTGGATATTTTAATGAGCGTGAAACAATAGCGCAGCTAAAGTCATCGAGTTGACTAAGTAAGTTGACTAAGTAAGTTGACTAAGTCAGTGCTAATAGGCTGCCACAAGCACAAAAAAACCAAGACAAATGTCTTGGTTTTTTGTTTTAAGTCAGTAAAACGGGTTTACAAAAAGCTTAAATCGCTTGACCGTTTACGGTTAATTTTACATCGATGTTGCCACGTACTGCGTTTGAGTATGGGCAAACTTGGTGCGCTGTTTTCACTAACTGTTCAGCTTCTGCTTGGTCTAAATCAAGTTCAACTGCTAGCGCTACTGTTAATGCAAAACCACCATTGTCATTGGCACCTATACCGACAGTTGCTGTCGTTGGAGCAGCCTTGATAGCGACTTTACTTTGGCTGGCTACATGCAGAATCGCGTTAGAAAAACATGCGGCATAACCTGCAGCAAATAACTGTTCTGGATTAGTAAATTCACCGCTGCCACCCATTTCTTTTGGGTAACTTAACTGTAAATCAACTTTTTTGTCGTCGGTAGAAACTTGACCATTACGGCCTGCTAATGCTGTTGCTGAAGTGGTATATAGTGCTTTCATAGTAAACCTCATGTAAAAGTAAATTAATTTAAGTTGCGCGCAATCTAATTGTGTTCACTATAGCTAAGCCAAAAATAATTTGCAACTACATTGTGCGCAATTTAATTTTTATTGTTGTCTTGTTCTCTAAAAATCACTATCTAAAAATCACTATTCAATGGCTGTAAACCTTAGTTTTACTTCAGTATCAATTTGATTAGCTTGTCATTCTTCTGTCACCTTTATGTCATCATTAGCTCTCACAATAGCCACTCATTAGACCTCTTAGGCTGTGCTAAGCATCGCCACATAATATGCGAACGATAAAAAATAAGGATAGGCTATGAAACGGTTTGTAACTCGTCGTGACTTTTTGGCTATGTCAGCTAAAGGTGCTGGGGCAGTAGTGGTGTCTTATGGATTAATGGGCTGTAGCAGTGATGATGACGATGTTGTGTCAGGTCAGTTTTTGCAAGGGATTGCCAGTGGCGACCCTGCTGCAGATGCGGTGATTTTATGGACTCGCGTTACGCCTGATGTTGAAGGTGATATTACTGTGTCATGGGAAGTCGCCACTGACAGCAACTTTAGTCAAGTAGTCACAAACGGCCAAACGGTGACGAATAAAAACCGTGACTATACCGTTAAAGTGGACGCTGTTGGGCTTGAAGCAGGTCAGCAGTATTACTATCGTTTTAAAGCGGGTGAAACGGTATCGGAAATGGGGCAAACACGTACATTACCTGAAGGTAGCGTAGCGTCAGTTAAGTTGGCGGTAATGTCATGCGCTAATTTCCCTGCTGGTTATTTTAATGTGTATGAAATGGCTGCACAGCAAAATGATTTGGACGCTGTAGTGCACTTAGGCGATTATTTATATGAGTATGCTCGTGGTGAATATGCCAGTGAACATGCTGTCGAGCTTGGGCGTGAAGTGTTGCCAGCCGGTGAATTATTTTTATTAGACGACTACCGCACCCGTTACAGTCAATATCGTAGTGATGCGAGCTTACAAAAGCTACATGCCAAAGTACCGTTTATTACCGTGTGGGATGACCATGAAGTGGCCAATGATACCTGGAAAGGCGGTGCTGAAAATCATAATGATGGTGAAGGTGATTTTGATCAACGCAAACAAGCCGCACTACAAGCGTACTTTGAATGGCTGCCAATTCGTCCATGGAGTGAAGGTAATCATGAAGAAATTTACAGAAGCTTTAATTACGGTAACTTGGTTGATTTGCACATGCTCGATACTCGGGTATTGGCTCGCGATAAACAATTAGAATATAGCCAATATATTGATGCGACCACAGGTGCATTTAACAGCAGCACATTTCTCGCGGATGTAACCGATACTAACCGCACCCTGTTAGGCCAGACTCAACTATTGTGGCTACAACAAACTTTGTTGCAGTCTACTGCTAAGTGGCAAGTATTAGGTCAACAGGTGTTAATGGGCAAAATGTTAATGCCTGCTGCTATTGCGACTCAGCAAATGAGTATTCCGCAGTTTGCTGAGCTTGCCGGATTAGCGCAGCTAGCGGGCCGTGCTCAAGCTAGCGATCCAACGTTAACCGCAGAAGAGTTAGCTTACTTACAAGCGAATCAAGCCAAGCTGACGCCAGAGGTGATTGCATTACTACAGCTGCCCGCAATTCCATACAACTTAGATGCGTGGGATGGTTACGCCTACGAGCGCGAAGTGATTTTAGCGACGGCAAAGTCGTTACAACATAACTTGGTGGTGATTGCCGGTGATACCCATAATGCATGGGCCAGCGATTTAACCGATAGTGGTGGCGATATTGTCGGGATAGAGTTTGCCACAAGCTCGGTATCATCCCCAGGTCTTGAGTATTACTTAGGCTTGTCTGATGCTGAAATGCCAGCAACTGAAGCAGCAATAGTCGGTTTGATCGCCGATCTTAAATACGCCAATTTAAAAGATCGTGGCTACTTATTACTGACATTTACTGAAAATGAAGTCCGCAGTGATTGGCAATATGTTGATACGATTTTAGATAAGACATTTGTTCAGTTAGACGCCCGTGGTTACAGTGCCACCAGTACCGCTGGTAGCCCTAACGTCACGCCAGTGTCGTAATCAATTGATGTGAATTCGCAGATACAATTCAGCCACCGTGAAGGTGGCTGAATAATTTATATAAGCGGCATATCGCTTAGCTAAACCTATGGCTAATCCATAGTTAATCTATGGTTCATCAATAGCTAATCTATGGTTAGCACGACAATTTTTAACGGATGATTGTCATCAAATGCGGGGAAGTCTGGGTGGCAATCTAACCACTGAGTCGCAGTGACTTTACGGCCTTGCTTTTCTACGCAGCGGACTAGGCTGTCGTACCATGCTTGGCGATCAACTTTAGCGACATTATTACAACAGACAATTTTACCGCCGACTTTGGTGGTTAATACTGCTGGTTTAAATAAACCTTGGTAATCATTGACTAAGTCGACAATACCAAAGGCGCTTTTAGCAAACCGTGGTGGATCTAAAAACACTAAGTCGAACTGAGCAACACGCAGTTTAGGGTATTTAGGCAGCTTTTGATTACGACGACCGCCAATAGGCAACCCCGCTAATTGACGCAATGCCGGAAACGCATCACTTTGCACAAATTCACACACATCAGTGACATTGTTTAGCTCAGCATTTTTTTGACCTGCAGTTAATGCAAATGATGAAAAGTCGACATTCATGACTTTACGAGCACCACCCATTGCTGCTGCAGTACCAATACCACAAGTGTATGAAAACAAGTTTAGAACACTCTTATCTTGGCTGTTAGCGCGCACATATTCACGCCCAATACGCATGTCTAAAAATAGCAGCGGATCTTGACCTTCATGGCGTAGCTTGGAGGTAAAAGCAATGCCATTTTCATGGATAACTTGCTCTGATTGCGAGAAGTCTTGGGCTTCATTTTCGGCATGATTGATAACACGAGAATGGCTGCCAGAGCGATCGTTGTAAACGATATGGTAGTCCGCGTGCGCAGTCAGTAAGCTTGATATGTCTTCAAGTTGCTGAGCCGATAAGGTTTGGTGAAACGTTTGAATCAGCCATGCATCGCCGTAACGGTCAATGTTAAGGCCATTTTCACCTTCAACGGTGCCGTGAAAAACCCGATAACAATCAGTATTATCTTTGGCAGCTTGCTCAAAAAAAGTGGCACGCTTGGCTAAAGCATCGGCTAAAACAGCTTGAATGGACATGAGGGCTCATTAAATGGTGTGGCTATTGGCGCGGATTATAGCAAACATTCTAACTTAGTGAAGTTGCAGTACAGACTATTAAGCGTCGCAATTAATCTGGTAGATGCACCTTAAAGGTTTTGTCGGCAATGATTTTGCCATTTAACTCCAGCGTCATCCGCCAATTACCCACTTTGTTACTTGCCGGCGCCCAAATGCAATCGCCCAGATAAAAACGCCAATCGTTTTCTTTAATAAATATCTCACCATCAAATGGCGGGCTGACATTACCGTCGTCATCGGTAATGTTAGGGTGGTAAATACAATAAGTGAGTACTTGGTTTTTAGCCTTTTTGATGCGGGTAATAAAGCCAAACTCAGTATCGATAATGCTAGGCACATGGACTGTTGCCGCTAAAAATCGCGGTAATTCATCACTATCGCTATTCCATTGGCTAAAGAGTCCGCTATAAATAACGCTTACATCGGCTTTTAACTTACTCAAGGGCTATCCCTTTATAGAATGATATTTAGTGTTTATCGCTCAAGTGCTTAATCGCCGCTTGCAGAGCAAAATCATAACCTTGTGCGCCTAGGCCACAAATTACTCCTAGGGCTTTATCTGAAAAGTACGAATGGTGCCTAAAAGGTTCGCGGGCATGTACGTTAGATAAATGTACTTCAATAAACGGAATAGCTACCCCAAGTATGGCATCACGCAAAGCAACACTGGTGTGCGTAAAGGCAGCTGGATTGATAATAATAAATTGAGCGTCGGTAGCATGAATTGCATCAATCAATTGATACTCGGCATTGGACTGAATATGTTCAAGCGTAACGCCTGCCTGAGTCGCATTGCGAGTTAATTCATCCACAATAGTGCTGAGTGTTTGGTGACCATAATGTCCGGGTTCGCGACGGCCTAATAGATTGAGATTAGGACCGTTGATCAATAAAACTTTTGCTGTTTGGCTCATGATGGTTCCTATAAAAATCGCAAGATAAGTCGGCTTAATATGCCGCACAAAAGAGGGTTCAACAAGCATTCTTACCGAAGACGGTTATCAGGTAAACCAAAAAATGCTCAACTAGGGTAATACCTTAGTCATTGAGTGATGGCGGATTCACTTTGTTGCTAATAATTTGCTAGCGACTTACTAATGATTTACTAGCAACTGGCTAATGATTTACTAATTACTTATTAATAATCAGATTTATTTTGGCGCATCGCTTTAGTGGCACCACGTTGTTTTTTGGTTTCAATGCGTCGTTTTTGGCTGCCTTTTGTCGCCTTGGTTGGTATACGGGCTTTTTGTACTATGCCGACGCTTCTTACCAGTTCAATAAATTGTTCCAGTGCGGTTTGGCGGTTAAAATCTTGGCTGCGTGATTGTTGGCATTTTATTATAACTTTGCCACTTTTGGTAATACGGTGATCGGCTTTTTCAAGCAGCTTTTGTTGGTAGAACTCGGGTAAAGAAGATGAGGCAATATCAAAGCTGAGTTGCGCTGCGGTTGATACTTTATTGATGTGCTGGCCACCCGCACCACTTGAACGGACAAACTGCCATTCAATTTCGTTATCTTGCAATATGACGCGCTGAGTTATTTGTATCATTCGGTTGTAGTGTTCCCCTTAATTAACGGTCATAAACCTATAACGCTGCTTACTGTTTTTTAAGCGGCATGTTTATGTGCTGTAGTTACATTCTACCGCAGTCTGGGAAACTTTTCAGGGTTGTCTGCTGTGGCATGGATTGCGATAAGTGAATTGACCTTAGCGTGGGGATTGAATTAAAAAGCCTGACTGGCCTCAGAGTTATGACATATTTAATGAAATAACCAGAATAGTTTTGTTATCATGAGCGCCATTGTCGCTTTACACGATAACATCACCGTATAAAGTCTGTTCTATGGCCTAGTTAGAGGGCCGGAGTTGCCGTTATGTTATGTCAAATCCCCGATATCACTAAAGGTGTTATTAGCTTATTTGTCAGTGGCCGTTTATCGGCACAAGATTACCGTACCCGTTTACAGCCCGCCATTAAGAGTTATCGTAAAGACTGGAATCAAGTGTGTCTTTATATTGAAGCCGATGTGTTGTTGGAAGGCTGGGAGTTTGGCTCATTAACCGGTAGCGGAGAAGTTCAGTTACCCGCGTTTGATGCGTTAGTGTTTGTAGGCGGCCCAGATTGGGTGGGTAATTCTGTTAGGCTGATGGGACCCTTTATGCAGGGCGAAGTTGCATGGTTTCCATTAGAGCGTAAACAAGAAGCCATTACTTGGATTGCTAAGCGATCTCTGCGCTAGAGTGGCCTGTAAATAATTTTGTGGCACCTTTTTACTCGGTTATCGCTTATTTATGTCGAACAACGACAGATGATAAGTTCTTCCCAGTAGCTAATTGTCACAAATTACTGCAAAATTCATCTACAAAGGTCAACAGGACCTAGTACTGATTTTATTATTTTAGAAAAGGATAGCTTATGTCATTGTCAAAGTTGTTTGCCGTATCAAGTGCGTTATTGTTAACTCTTAGCTTATCGGCATGTGCTCCTGAAGTGGGTAGTGAAGCTTGGTGTAAGCAAATGAAAGAAAAAGAAAGTGGTGATTGGACTGCCAATGAAGCAGCCGATTACGCCAAGCACTGCGTATTTAAATAATATCGTTTAGGAGTGGGTGGTTGAGTCATACCGTTTTGCCTTTTATGGCTAACATAGCCAAATTATTGATTGCTTTAGTGCTACTGCAATTTGTGGGCGCCAATTTAGGTGCGCATCAATTACATGTGGGCAACAGCAACGAAGAGCAAAATAACCATCCACATCTTCAATTTACTACCGAAGTGATCAGCCTTGCTGAATGTGCCGATTGCGCTTGTGCACTCGATGGTTCATCACTGCATTCGGTTAATGATGATCATCAACATTTTGATACTATTACTGATTTTGAGAAAGTTGATGTGTGTTTAGATTGTCAGTGTCATGGTGGTCATGTGGCACTTGCTAAGCTTAACGATAATGTTGTTAGTGAACATTTTCATGACCTTTTTGCCGATACCAAACTGAACTATTTACCTCCTGAGTCTTTCCCTACTTATCGTCCTCCTATCGTTTAATCCCTTTAAAGCACGTTTTTACTGTTTAGCTTCACCTCTATATTCGCTTTCATTGCGCTAATGAATGCTTTTTTGCATTCCATTATGGCGTGATATCTCGCTTGTAATGACGGTGGCTAAGCCTATTTCCGTTGATATTTATTGTCGACGGTCTAGATTGTTTTTAGGATTAACCATGAAAATCAAATCAGTCCAAGTACTACCTTTATTGGCAGCGTTGAATGCCAACGCTATGTTGAGTCATTCAGTGAATCATTTTGTGAATCGTTTTGTGAATCATGCTCAGTTAAATATTCTGCCAGGCACTCGCTCCATCTCTCTGCCAAGCATTCGAAAATCTTACCGCATGAACTCCAGCGTTTCGCGAGCATTATTGTTCAGTGTAGCGCTATTGCTATCATTATTTGCACTGTTTAGTTCGCCTGTGCAAGCCAGCAATGAATCAACAGAGGCGGTTCATCAAGAGTCGTTGTTAACCTTAAGTGCTGAGCAGCGCCAACTCGCGGGAGTGGAAGTGGCACAGTTAAGTGCGACCGCGTTTAATTTACAGGCCGTTGCCACCGCTCAGCTGGTTGTTGATAAAGACAAAACTATCACCATAGCGCCGCAATTAGATATGCAGGTGCTTAAGCGCCATGTGGTGCCAGGACAACAGGTGCAAAAAGGCCAACCATTATTGACTATCGGCGGGGCAGATATTGCTGCGGCGCAAGCTGACTACGTTAATGCAGCAACGGAGTGGGATCGCATAAAGCGCATGAGCAAAGGAACGATTAGTGCTAGTCAGCGGATGCAAACTGAGGTCAATGCAGAGCTTAAACGTGCCATTTTACAGTCGGTAATGATGTCCAAACAACAGATAGCCGAGCTAGCAACGTCGCCAAGTTCAATTGGTCAGTTTCAGTTGTTGGCTCCTATAAATGGTCGGGTTCAGCAAGATATTGCCACCGTAGGACAAGTGCTAACCGCGGGCACACCTTTGATGCAACTAACCGATGAATCGTATTTGTGGGTGGAGGCTGAACTGACGCCATTACAAGCAGATCAAGTCAATATGGGCACCGATGTTTTAGTACGAGTGGGAAGCCGTACTCGAGAGGGTGTCATTATTGGGCGTTCACATGAAATTAACTCGCAAACCCGCACAGAGCAAGTATTAGTGCGTATGGCAAACCCCGGCCATGACTTACATGCAGGCGAGTTTGCCGAATTATACCTCGCAGCAAATCAGGGGGCAGAGCCGCTTGGATTTATTGTGCCAGATGCGGCGTTAACACGCAGTGGTGACGGTGACTGGCAGGTGTTTATAGAGCAAGACGGTGGATTTAATGCCGTAGAGGTTTCTGTGGTGGAGCGTCAACGCGGACTGAGTTTTATTCGTGGTTTAGTACCACAAACTCGCGTTGTTGTATCTGGTGCTTTTTTCTTAGCATCTGAGCAAGCCAAATCTGGCTTTGATATCCATAACCACTAAGCGCTAAGGCATCATAATGTTATATAAATTAATTGAGATTGCCGTTGAAAAGCGGTTATTGGTGTTACTTGGATTACTGGCCACTGTGGTGGCATCGGTATTCATGTTACCGAAGTTAAATCTAGATGCGTTTCCGGATGTCACCAATGTGCAGGTGACCATTAATACTGAAGCGGAAGGTTTGGCGGCAGAAGAGGTCGAGAAGCTGATTAGCTATCCTGTCGAATCGGCAATGTATGCATTACCGGCGGTGACCGAGGTGCGTTCATTATCACGTACTGGCTTATCGCTAGTGACCGTGGTGTTTGCCGAAGGTACTGATATTTATTTTGCACGTCAGCAAGTGTTTGAACAACTGCAAGCTGCAAAAGAGTCGATTCCTGCCGGTGTCGGCACCCCTGAAATTGGCCCGAATACTTCAGGTTTAGGGCAAATTTATCAATACATTTTACGGGCCGAGCCCGAAACCAATATCAGCGCATCTGAGCTGCGGAGCTTAAATGACTATTTAGTGAAGCTGATTTTAATGCCTGTGAGTGGGGTGACTGAAGTGCTGTCATTTGGCGGCGAGGTGTTGCAATACCAAGTGCAAGTTGATCCTAATAAACTGCGCAGTTATGGCTTGTCGATGACCCAAGTTAGCCAAGCATTGGAAAGTAATAACCGTAATGCTGGTGGTTGGTTTATGGACCAAGGCCAGGAGCAATTAGTGGTTCGTGGTTATGGTTTGTTGCCCGCTGGCGACGCAGGCTTACAAGCCATTGCCGACATCCCGTTAACCGAAATCAATGGCACGCCAATACGAGTAGCCGACATTGCTAATGTGGCTTTTGGTAGCGAAATAAGAGTCGGTGCAGTGACCATGTCGCGCAGGCAGGCAGCGGCTAATGGCTCGTCGTCCGATGTACAAGCGCTAGGTGAAGTGGTTGCAGGCGTTGTGCTTAAACGCATGGGCGCCAATACCAAAGCCACTATTGATGACATTAATTCACGTATTAGTTTAATTGAACAATCCTTGCCAAAAGGAGTGTCATTTGAGGTGTTTTACGACCAAGCGGATTTAGTCGATAAAGCGGTCACGACTGTGGTTGAAGCGCTATTGATGGCCTTTGGATTTATCGTGATTATTTTGGCGTTATTTCTGGTCAATATACGGGCGACATTGTTGGTATTATTGTCGATCCCAGTGTCGATCGGGATCGCGTTATTGATCATGTCTTATTACGGCATGTCAGCTAATTTAATGTCTTTAGGTGGCCTTGCTGTTGCGATCGGTATGCTAGTTGATGGCTCAGTGGTGATGGTTGAAAACATCTTTAAACATGTTAGCGGCGAAACTGGCGTCAACCAATCAGCTGATGTTCATTTTGATAGTGATGTTGATAGTGATAGTGATGCACAAACCCAAAGTATGGCGATTAGGATCATGCTGGCGGCAAAAGAAGTGTGCAGTCCTATCTTCTTTGCAACAGCGATTATCATCGTAGTATTTATGCCGTTATTTGCCCTAGAAGGTGTAGAGGGTAAATTATTTCAACCTATGGCCGTGAGCATTATTCTCGCCATGATGGCGGCATTAGTGGTGGCGTTATTTGCGGTGCCTGCATTGGCGGTGTTTCTATTTAAACGCGGTATTGTGGTGCGTCAAAGCAAGGTGTTGGCCCCCATTGACGCAGTCTATCGACGAGTACTGACACTGGTGCTATCAAGCCCTAAATCAGTGATGTTAGCGGCAGTTGTTTTGTTTGCTGCAAGCATGCTGTTATTGCCAAAGTTGGGCACTGAATTTGTGCCTGAATTAGAAGAGGGCACCATCAACTTACGGGTGACATTGGCGCCTACAGCCAGTTTGGCTACTTCGGTTAACGTTGCGCCTAAAATTGAAGCCATGCTGCTGGAGTTTCCTGAGGTGGAATATGCGTTAAGTCGAATCGGGGCACCCGAACTTGGCGGCGACCCTGAGCCTGTGAGTAATATTGAAATATATATTGGCCTTAAACCGATAGAGCAATGGACATCGGCAAGCAATCGCTTTGAGCTACAGCGTTTAATGGAGCAACGGCTAGCGATATTCCCAGGACTATTGCTAACCTTCTCACAACCGATAGCGACTCGAGTCGATGAGTTGTTATCGGGCGTTAAAGCGCAGTTAGCGATTAAGATATTTGGTCCCGATTTGAGCATCTTGTCGGAAAAAGGTCAGGTGTTAACCGATTTAGTCGCTGCCATTCCTGGGGCGGTTGATGTGTCGCTAGAGCAAGTCAGCGGTGAAGCTCAGTTAGTGGTTCGACCTAAACGTGAAGTCCTTGCTCGCTATGGTATTAGCGTCGATGAAGTCATGAGTTTAGTCACTCAAGGTATTGGTGGTGCCAGTGCTGGCCAAGTGATTGATGGTAATGCCCGTTATGACATTAACCTGCGATTAGCTGCGCAATATCGTAATGCGCCAGATGCGATTGAAGACTTGCTACTCAGTGGTGCTAATGGCGCGATTGTACGTTTGGGCGATCTCGCTGATGTGGTGATTGAAATGGCACCGCCGAATATTCGTCGTGACGATGTACAGCGCCGAGTGGTGGTGCAAGCCAACGTATCGGGGCGTGACATGGGCTCGGTAGTCAACGATATTTATGCCATTGTGCCGCAAGCGGAGTTACCTGCTGGCTATACGGTTGTGGTGGGCGGCCAATATGAAAACCAACAACGGGCACAACAAAAGCTAATGTTGGTGGTGCCCATTTCTATCGCACTTATTGGCTTATTGCTGTATTTCTCGTTTGGGTCACTCAAACAAGTGGCATTGATTATGGCTAACGTGCCATTGGCATTAATCGGTGGCGTAGTGGCTTTATATGCCACTGGCACCTATTTGTCGGTGCCCAGTTCAATCGGCTTTATCACCTTGTTTGGTGTTGCGGTGTTGAATGGTGTGGTGCTGGTGGACTCGATTAACCAGCGCAGACAATCAGCAGATGAAAGTCTGTACGACAGTGTTTATCAAGGCACGGTAGGGCGGTTACGTCCGGTGTTAATGACGGCACTCACCTCTGCATTGGGGCTGATCCCTATCTTGTTATCATCTGGTGTGGGCAGTGAAATTCAACAACCATTAGCGGTGGTGATCATTGGCGGCTTGTTTAGCTCAACGGCTTTGACTTTACTGGTGTTGCCGACGGTTTATCAGTGGTTGTATCGAGATAAGTTATCATCGAGATAAAGCCAATTAGCTAAATAACATTTCAATTTTAAGCCTAATTATCTGATTAGGCTTTTTCATTTTTATTCGTAAATTGCTCGAAAATAAACCTTGCTTATTTATGATTACAGTTGTAATTTAAATAAATGGATTACACCTGTAATCCATTTTCAGCCTAACAAGTACTAACAACAAATGAGCGATATCGCATGAAAGAAATCAGCAATAGTGAATTAGTCGTGTTGCAGCAGCTTTGGCAGCAGTCGCCATTAACCTCGAGTGAAGTGGTTGATGCATTAGAACAAAGCCATAACATGCATGAAAAAACGGTTAAAACTTTGCTTAATCGTTTAGTCAAAAAGCAAGCCGTCAGTTTTGAAAAACAAGGCCGGGTTTACCATTATTCGCCATTAATTGCTGAGCAGGACTATACCGTTAAAGAGTCGCTTTCTTTTGTGGACCGCATGTTTGCTGGCAAGTTAACCCCATTGGTTGCCGGTTTTGCACAAAAGAACAAGCTGTCGGCAGAAGATGTCGCCGAACTGCAAACCTTACTTGATGATTGGCAAAAGGAACAAAAGTGATGATTACTTGGTTTATGGAACAAACCATCTCATTGAGCGTGGTGTGTTTGGCTTTACTGGTAATGCACCGGTTTATATTGTCTAGAGTTGGGGCGCACTATACCTATTTTATGTGGATATCAGTGCCACTATTAATCATTGCCGATTTACTGCAAATAATATTACCGCACACCGTTAACTGGTTTGGCAGTAATAATACTGCCTCAATCATCCAGCAGTATTATGTGTTTGCTAGCGATACCGCTGCGTTGTCAGCAGGCTTACTTGACCTGTTATACCTGCCTTACCTCTACGGTGCAGTTATCACGTTATTGGTCGCTAATATCGTGATGGAATATGGCTATCTACAACGGTTAATCCAGCATGGACGTCAGCTAGATATTCCTTCTGTAAAGCTTAACGTATTAGTCCATCCAGATATTGAATCACCTATGCTCGCAGGGTTTATTACCCCCAGTATTTTAGTCCCTAATAGTTTTATGTTACTCGATGAAAGCCAGCAGCAAGCCATTATTCAGCACGAGGTGTATCACTATCAACGTGGTGATTTATGGGCAAATGCCTTGGCTTATGGATTAACCGTATTGTTTTGGTTCAATCCGTTGATATGGCTGAGCTACCGCCGATTTAGACAAGATCAAGAATTGTCATGTGATGCACAAGTCACTGCCGATATGAAAGCCCAAGCTAAAATTGCCTATAGCAGAACACTATTGGCCTATTCACAGCATGCGCCGTTGGGCATGTTACACACCCATTATGGGGATAAAACCATCTTAAAAGAGAGGATCTTACAGATGAAAAAGCAACATGGAAAAAGCACCTTAGCATTAATTGGAATGACATTGGCTATTGGTGTTAGTGCCTTTATGTTTAATCAGCAGGTATTTGCAGGCAATAATCTCAGCATTGAAAACAAAACCGACTCTATGGCAATGCCTGTGATAAGAATTGAGCCTAGCTATCCAATTGATGCCGCTAAAGAAGGGCTTAATGGCTATGTGCAAATGTCATTTGATATCAGTCAAAATGGCAGTGTGAACAATGTGAGAGTGACCAAGTCGTCGCCGAAACAAGTGTTTGATGCATCGGCGGTTGCGGCGCTTGAACAATGGAAGTATCAACCCTCTGCAACTGGGTTTAAAGACCTACAAGTACAGTTAGACTATGTGATCCATCAGCCTGATAAATCAGTTGAGAGAATCACTGTAAAATAACCTATATCAAAGATACTGAAAATGATTCAATGCCTCATTGTTATGGGGCATTGAATCATTTTTATAGATCAGGATTTTTGGGCTGCAGTTTTAGGCCTAGTTTATTGGCTAGCGGTTCAATTGCGGCGCCTTGAACAATGACCGAAATCAGTACAATGAAAAACACCATGTGGATCATTTCACGCGACCCCTCTACTCCTGCCGCAGCGGGAATAAGCGCAAAGACAATTGGCGTAGCACCTTTTAATCCGATCATAGAAACAAACAAACGTTTGCGCCAATTAGCTTGTTTAAATGGCAAGTAGCACAGCTGTACAGCCAATGGGCGCGCGACGACAATAAGTAATATGGCCGGGAGCAATGATGCCATGAACACCGGCATTAATTGCTGCGGGAATATCTGTAAGCCTAAAATGATGAACATTAATGACTGCGCTAACCACGATATACCATTAAAGAAATGCTTACTGACTTCAGCGCCCTTCTTTAAATAGTTGCCGATGATCACCCCAGCAATATAAACCGCAATAAGTTCGTTACCACCTAAGATTTCGGTACTTGATACTGTAATGGCAAAGCTGGCCAAAATAAAAACAGGAATAAGTCCGAATTCAGGCAGTTTAATGTTATTAAGTGCCCAAACGGCTAATTTACCCATTATTAACCCAACGACAGCCCCAACACCAATTTGCTGGCCGAGACTCGATATCACTGAAAGTGCTGTGGGTGCGCCGTTGGCACTATTGATAATAAAGTCGGTTAACATCACCACCATTAACAAGGCTACAGGGTCGTTGGTAGCTGATTCGAATTCTAAAATGGTGCCCGTACCGTGTTTTAATTTAAGTTTTTTCGACTCTAAAATAGAGAATACGGCCGCAGCATCAGTAGACGACACTACCGCGGCGAACAACATGCAAGTAATAAGGTTAAAGTCGAGTAACGCATTAAGGATAAAGCCAAAAATAATGGTAGTGAATATCACCCCAGCAGTGGATAACATGCCACCTTCTTTCCAAGAAAACTTAATGTGTTTCATTGGGGTATTGAGGCCACCGACAAATACTATGGTGTTTAATGCTAAGGTGCCGATAACTGACGTCAGTTGCAGGTCGTCGTATACAAAACCAAATTCACCATTGCCAAATGCCAAGCCGACACCCATAAAGATTAATAATGACGGTAAGCCTAATGTTTTAGAAGGGTGATGGAGTAAAATGCCAATAGCAATAAGTATGGAGATCCCTAAAATAATAATATCTGATGGCATATGGGCACTCCTTGTGTGATGAAGATTGTATCAAATGGCTATTTTAGCATTAAAATCGCCTAAACTTACTTTATGAGCATTTATTAATATTTTTTTATATTCTTATAATCAATTTGATTAATGTCATTATCGTGTGTTTATTAGACTATACAAGTGTAATAAATAGCCACTCGCATTAACCTTTTTTGTTAACACATCTTGCTTAATCATCTTGTTGATAGTGGATGCGACATTTTTAGTTAACAAATTACCTCATTAGTGAGGTGTTAATATTAGCGTAAGCAGCATCACTCGGAGTTAACATGGCCATATTCATTAGCTTGTGGGGCGTAATCACATTCAGTTTTGGCCTGTTCATGATGCTGGCTCCAGCGCATTTTGCAGACCAAATTGTTCGTTTTAGCCATCAACGCTATTTCCATTACATTGAAATTATATCTCGGTTAGTTATTGGGGCGGTCTTACTGCTCGATGCGCATAACACTTCATCACCATTAGTGTTCGAAGTGATAGGTAATTTATTGTTTATTATTGCAATTATTCTTGTTTTTATGACCGAAAAACATCACAAACAGTTTGCCTTATGGTCTGCCTCCTATTGTGTCAAAGCATTTAGACCCGCGGGATTTTGTGCCATCATTTTTGGTTTGTGGACCGTTTATGTTAGCTATTATTAAGTTGATTAGGTCTAAAACGTTATATTTTCGCTTTTTTTGTTAAAAATTTATGCCATTCAAATCTCCTCCTAAGGTGCATAGCCATTGGATTTGCACATTTCTGTCATGTTAATGAAATGTGACTGTCATGTTTACGCAGTCTTTTTGTCATTTTTGCAGGTTAGCTTGTCATCCAGCCAACTAACTCACACGCTTAAATCCGTCTTCGGAGATGACAATGGAACTGAAAAACATTTTTAAACTTACTGCACTTTCTACAGCCCTTGCTGCAACATTAGGGCTCGCTGGTTGTGGTGGTGATATTAATATCAATGCGGGTAGCGATACTGTTACACCGACTACGCCAACAACTCCAACTACACCCACTCAGACAGTTCAAGAAAAATCATACAGTGGCTTTGCAACTAAAAGCACCACAATGACAGCCGTTGATGGTAAAGAAGTTTGGGTATTAAAAGGTACGTTAGCTCCTTCTACTGCAGCATCAACGATTACCACGGGTGGCCAAGATGGCGACAAAATAGTGTTAGGTAATGACGTTGTATGGCAGCTTGATGGCGCAGTGATTGCCGGTGGCGATAATGCTAACGCGGTTGAGTTATCAATATTACCGGGCACCAAAATCTTAGGTGGCAGTGATTCTTATTTAGTGGTTAGCCGCGGTTCAAAAATCATGGCTGACGGTACGGCAACAGCGCCAATCGTATTTACGTCTGTTGAAACGGCTTTAGGCCAAGAAGGTAAAGCGGGTCAGTGGGGTGGTTTAGTGTTATTGGGTAATGCGCCAGTAAACACCTGCCCAGATTTAACCAATTGTTCAGCGTCTTTTGAAGTGGGTAACCACAGCTACGGTGGTAATGATACCGAAGACAATTCAGGTTCAATCAAGTATGTACGCGTTGAGTTTGGTGGTTTCAAAATCAATGACACCCAAGAAATGAACGGTATTAGTTTTGCCGGTGTGGGTGCGGGTACTGAAATTGACCACGTACAAGTTCACATGAATAACGATGATGGTTTTGAATTCTGGGGCGGTAATGTTTCAGTAACAAATATCGTACTGACAGAAAACTTTGATGACTCGTTAGATTGGACAAACGGTTGGCAAGGTAGCGCGCAGCACGTTTATATTCGTCAAGCGGACAATGCTTCTAACCGTGGTATTGAAGCTGACAGTAACAGTGACGCAAGTGCTGTACCTATGTCAAAACCAGTGTTAGCCAACTTTACTATTCAGGTTGCTAATGGCACCAACAGTGGTGGTGACGATGCGGAAGGTATTTTATTCCGTAAAGGCACTGGCGTGAATACTTATAACATTCTTGTTAAAGGTGACGTTGATTCTGGCGAATGTTTAGAGGTTAACGACGACAATACCGTTAACAACGCCAACACCGCTGAATTGACGATGCAAAACAGCTTAATTGACTGTGTTGAACCGTTTAAAAGTGCCAAGGCAGATGCTGCAGAAGGCCGTGCTTTAGCGCTAGATGTAGAAGCTTGGTACAACGGTCAAGACGGTAACTTAGTTGCCGCTTCTGATTTAACTGATTACATGCCTAATTCATCATCTGTTGCATTAACGGCTGGTAAGGCTGATTTGGCTAACCTTGATGCGCGTTTGGTAAATGCCAACTATATTGGTGCATTTGATGGCACTAACGACTGGACTAAAGGCTGGACTACAGCTATTCATGACGATGTGACGCCAACGCCAACTGAATTGCCAGTATTAACTTCTTGTCCTGTAGGCACAACAGCTTCAGCAGCGGCAACAGGGTTATATAAAGATGCATCAATCACGTTAATTTGTACCCTTGAAGGCAATGTCTTAAGCAACACGACGCTTCTCGCTGGCCAAAACGTAATGTACAAAATTGATGGCGGTGCAGTAGTAGTAGGTGGTGATAACACAACACCTGCAACATTAGCCATTCAAGCGGGTACTAAGCTATTCGCGACATCTAACAGTTTTATCGCGGTGAGTCGTGGCTCAAAAATTATGGCTCAAGGTAGTGCAACTCACCCAATTGAAATGACCTCTGAAGAAGATGTTATTGCGGGTGCAAGTGGCGAACGTGGTCAATGGGGTGGTTTGGTTATTCTAGGTAATGGTTTAACCAACACATGTCCTGATCATAATGCTTGTTCAGCGTCGTTTGAAGTCGGTGACTTCCCGTACGGTGGTAACAACAATGCTGATAACAGCGGTCAAATCAGCTACGTAGTGATTAAGTATGCTGGCTTTAAAGTGAATGATACTCAAGAAATGAACGGTATCTCATTTGCGGCAGTGGGCAGCGGAACTCAAGTAGACCATATTCAAATTCACGCTAACGGCGACGACGGTGTTGAGTTTTGGGGTGGTGCAGTTAACTTGAAATATGTTTACTTAACTGCCAACTTCGATGACAGCTTAGATTGGACTAACGGTTGGACAGGTAAAGCACAGTTTGTGTATATCACTCACGAAGACGGTAATGCTAACCGTGGTATCGAAGGTGATAGCCATAAAGGTGCTACGGATACGCCGGTGTCAGCGCCTAAATTAGCTAACTTCACTATTTTACCGGGTACAGATATTGCTAACGCAAGTGGCGATAAAGGTGAAGGTATCTTACTACGTGTTGCTACTGCAGGTGAGTTATACAACGTGCTAGTACAAGGTCGTAAAGGCACTACTGCTGAAACTGAGTCTGGCGAATGTTTAGAGTTAGATGGCTCTTACGCTGGTTTAGTCGACAACGTAAACAACAGCACTTTGACTATGTCTCATTCAATTATCGACTGTAACGAGCCCTTTAAGTACAGCTCTGATAATGCCGCAACAGCAGACGCTGTGAATGTTGAAACCTGGTTCATGGGCCAAGAAGGTAACTCAACAGCTGCAGTGACTATCACTGACGGTATGCCAGCAGCTACAGATACAACGCTACTTGGCAAAGGTAAAGACTTAAGCACAGATGATAGCTTCTTCGAATCAACCAACTTTATTGGTGCATTCGATGGCCAGAATGACTGGCGTCAAGGTTGGGCTTACTTTCCACAGTAATCACCTCGATAACATTAATCTGTGACCTATTAATAGCCGCCCGCAAGGGCGGTTATCTCTGAACCGCATACAGGATAGTTAAGTATGAAAACCAAGCCGAGTTTTACCGTTAATAAGTTAAGCCTTGCCATTATCTCTGTGATTTCTGCGGCGACACTATTAACAGCTACCCCCGTATACTCGCAAGAACCAGCGCCTGTTCGTGATCCTGGTGAAGTGATTCCAATTGAACCGATAGAAGTGATTTCAGTTACTGGGCGTCTACGTAGCTCTGCATCAGAAGCAACTGAAGAACGTCGTGAACAAATTGCTGTAGCCGATATTATGGGCTCAGAACAAATTTCAAGAACCGGTGACGGTGATGCAGCCGCAGCGCTTCGTCGTGTGACAGGTTTAACCTTAAAAGATGGCAAATTCATTTATGTTCGTGGCTTAGGTGAGCGTTATTCAAGTACCTCACTGAATGGCGCGACAGTGCCGTCACCGGATCCAACCCGTAACGTAGTGCCTTTAGATATGTTCCCAGCATCGATCATTGAATCGTTATCGGTGCAAAAGTCTGCCTCTGCCAATTCACCTGCCGCATTTGGTGGTGGGCATGTTGATATTCGCACTAAATCAATTCCAGCCGATTTCTTCTTTAAAGCAAGTGTTGGCGGCCGTTATAACACCAATGACTCAAACGACAGCTACACCTACAACGGTGGTGGCGATGATTGGACCGGCCAAGACGATGGCACTCGCAGCATGCCAAGCAACATTAATAACACCATTAATCAATATGGTGGAATTAGCCCGATTGATATCGTGAGTAATTCTAATGGCGCTATAAATTACCCAGCAGCACAACAAGTTAACCGCGAATTGGCACTAGACATGTACCGCGATATGACGGTGCGCAGCCAAAGTACAGACCCTGCAATGCGCGGCGATATCGCCATTGGTGATCGTTGGGACATTACCGACGACATTATCTTTGGTGCATTGTCAGCCGTGTCTTACAAGAAGCAAGCTGAAAACTACACTAAACGTGAAGTTGAGCTTGATGGTGATAGCAGCCAAGTACAAGTTGAAAACCAGAAAGACATCGTCGGTACTGATTCAATAGTCCAAGTGTCTGGCATGCTTAACTTAGGCTTAGAGATTGGCTACAACCATAAAATCGAAACCTTCACCACTTACCTGCAAGACACTTCCGATGACGTGTCTATGGGGATTGAAGAAACCATCGATACCTTGGGCGAACCAAATGCACTGCAAGTTTACGCCATTGATTACGAAGAACGTTCGCTTATCAGTAACCAAATTAAAGGTCATCATTTTATTGAATATTTGAATGACTCTGAATTTAATTGGAAGTTCTCCGATGCACGTTCTGAGCGTTATGCCCCGAATGAAGTGTCGTATACCTACAACGTGATTTTAGATGAGAGCAATCAATTATTATCACGTAACCTCAATACTCAAGATGCACCCAAGTATGTTTATAGTCGCCTAGAAGATGACAGCCAAAACTATGGTTGGGACTTTATGTACCCCATTAATCTAGACGGTGCAGTGGTTAAACTGACTACCGGCTATGAATACTTTGAGCGTACTCGCGAAAGCTATGCAACTCGCTTAGGTTTTGATGTCGATTTAAGCCCAACTGATGCCAATGGCGCTATTTTAGCGGGTGATTTTGATGAGATTTTCTCTGATAAAAACATTACCGACAATACCTTAGGGCTAGAGCTAAAAGACGCATCAACTGACACCGAAGACTATATTGCCGCCGAGAAAAACGACGCTGCATTTGTGAGCATGGACATCGACTTTGACGATGTTTGGCGCGTCTATGCTGGTATTCGTTATGAAGATTTTCGTCGCGTCACTTTGCCTATCGACCCAAATGGTGAAATATCAGATGAAGGTGGTCGTTATCAGTTATCTGACTACGTGATAGCAGAAGACGGTTGGTTCCCATCGTTGTCATTAACCTGGAAGCAAACCGACACCACCCAATGGCGTTTTGGCGCGAGTAAAACCATTGTACGACCAGATCTACGTGAAGTGTCACCGGTTCGATTCCAAGACCCCGTTACCGGTTTTGACTTCTTCGGTAACCCAGAGTTAAAGAGTTCAGACATTCTTAACTTAGATTTACGTTGGGAATACTATTCTGATTCAGGCAATAATTTCAGCATGGGCGCATTCTATAAAGATGTAGACGCACCGATTGAACCTATTCAACGTATTTCAGAAGCTGGGCGTCAGCTCAAGTTTTATAACGCGCAGTCGGGCTATGTGTACGGCCTTGAAACCGAGTTCTTACAAGAGCTTGAATTTTTGGGTAGTGATGGCAGCATTTGGGAAGACTTCTTTGTTGCGGGAAACTTAACCCTTGGCGACTCAGAAATCGATATCGCTGCTAACGGCGAAATTGACCCAACCAATAAAACCCGCCGCATGACCGGACATTCACAATGGGTGGCTAACTTGCAGTTAAGTTACGACTCGTCAGACAGTTATCACAGTGCCACATTAGTGTATAACGTGTTTGGTGAACGTATTGCTTATGGTGGTCGTGGAGGTTTAGACGATGTATTTGAAAAGCCATTCCATAGCCTTGATTTTACGTATAGTTTCTTCCCGACAGATAGTTTTACGGTAAAAGTAAAAGCGAAAAATATCTTAGGTGAAACTACTGAATACGA
>NZ_JACJDU010000053.1:0-29966 GCF_014163715.1 Shewanella sp. SR44-4
CTAACTTTGTCTTGCTAACTTTGTCTTGCTAACTTTGTCTTGCTAACTTTATTGAATTAACTTGCAGTAGGCTTAACTAAAAAAAGTAACGGCTAGACACTTGCCATTGTTGCTCAAGCAGTTCGACCGATTCATTAAGATACGCTCTAGCAGGACGAGTTGAATCAACAGCATTGTATTCAAATTGGATAAACCACGGTCTATCGAGTTGATATTGATACGCAAGGGTCAATGATTGGCCATCTTCATTATTATTATCTTCAGGAGTAAGATCATTATCGGTAACAGAAAAGTCTTCAACTCTTAAACTTAATCTGTGCTTGTCCCAACGTTTACTCAATAACACGTAACCCGATTGAAAATCATTATCGACCACAGGATAACCATCAGTGTTGGTCATTAAGGTGGTTCCTTGCATAAATTGACTGATTAAACTGACACCAAAAGGCAAACGCCATTTTGCGCCAACATGACCAAACTGGGTCAACCACACATATTGACCTTGCTTAACAATATGCGTATTGGCGTTATTATCATAGTAACCCGCTTGAATACTGCCTTTATTACGCCAAGTCCACTTTGCGAGTACATGCCCACCGATACGGTCGTCAAGTTCAGTAAAAGGGTCTGAGTTAGCGGCTTGGGCCTCTAACATACCCCCCTCTTCCATTGCAGGAATGGCAGCGATGGGAATGGTTTCTTGCACTAATGTTTGTCTTGAGGTTTGAGTCCAACCGTGCCAAGCCAGCATCGCGCCGGTGGTATCGTTAAACATAAAGGCTTCTGCAGTTAACGAAAAATCATGCTCTGATTGCCGATATTTCCCTAATGATTCAACCGTTGTCGACAGGCCAATATGCCTAACCTCTTCGGCCAGCCAACTATTCATGGTTGAATAGTTTAAGGTGAAAGGTGATGCCCATGCGGTAGCAACATTTTCTAACGATATTTGCGGATACATCAAGCCAAACTGAACATCAAACCGAATACCTTGCTCACTCGGAATATCCCGATAACGTAAAATGGCTTCAGTGATACCTAACCCATTATTGATACCATCAACATATCCATTCGCCACAATACGACTCGACCAGGCATCGCCCCATTGGCTGTGATAACTTAACCCCAGTTGTGATAAGGCTAAGTGCGCGCCATAATTAACGCCAAACTTGCCCAATCCACCATCCAAATAAGAATCGATGCTATCGGCATAACCAACACGGACATCTATCACGCCACTGAAATCATGCTCAACATCTGCATGACCAATCACGTCATTATCCAATGGTTCGGCATAAATACTGCTACTCACACACAGTAAGCAACACACTATCCTTGTACGTAAGCCGCAAATAATCAATTCTCCTACAGGTAATCAGATTGCCCTAACCAGTCATTAAACTGTTGTTCAGGCAATGGTCGCGACAAATAAAAGCCTTGGCCCATTTCGCAGTTTAGATTGGTTAACCATTCTAAAGTAGCCTTGTCTTCAATGCCTTCGGCAACCACTTTAAGGCCTAAATTATGAGCTAATTGTAACGTCGATTGCACAATGATTTGGTCTGCTTCATTTTCAAGTAACTTTTGCACAAACGACTTATCAATTTTAAGTTCATCGACCGGCAGCTGTTTCAATTGTGCCAATGAAGAATAGCCAGTGCCATAGTCATCTATTGATAACGTGAGTCCATTTTGACGCAATAACGTGAGCTGTTTTATTGCCAGCTCGGGATCAGATACCACCGCATCTTCAGTTATTTCTAACGTCATCGCGGTAACAGGTACATTATGCTCAGCGAGGGCATTAATGACCCAGTGGCAAAATTGCTCGTCTTTTAAATTTTCAGCCGAAATATTTACTGCTATACACATATCAATGCCCAGTAATTGCCAACGATGATATTGAGCCATAGCTTCGGTAATCACCCAGCGGGTCAATGCATCCATTTGCATGGTTTTTTCAGCGATAGGAATAAACGTATCCGGTGGAATAATGCCTCTAGCGGGATGATCCCAGCGAACTAACGCTTCAACATGGGTAATTTTTTGTTTGGCTAAGTTTAATTTTGGTTGGTAGTAAAGCACTAACTGATTTTGCTCAATCGCCACTTTAAGCTCGTTAATGAGTTGAAAACGTTCAATGCTATTTTTATCGATATTGGCATCGTAGATTTGATAATCACGCTTATTTATTTTAGCGTGCTGCAAAGCCGTGTCAGCTTGTCTTAGCAGGGTAACAATATCTACGTTTGGCTGATAAAAACTGACACCAGCAGTAAACTGCAAATGTAACATTACATCTTGATAGTGATAATCTTGGCCAATCTGATCTTGGAGCTTTTTGAGAAGCACATCGAACGATTGATGTTCACAATGCTTAAATGCTAAAACAAACTCATCACCCGACAATCGATAAGCTAAGGCATCGGGATTAACCTCACATAAACGTTTAGCCACTTCTTTAATTACTTCATCACCTACAGCGTGACCTAAGGTGACATTAATTTCAGTCATACGGCGAATATTAATTAAACACAGACCCATGGTTGACCCCGATACTAACCAAGGTTCAATCATGCGCTGTAATTCATTACGATTGCCTAAATTGGTTAATGGGTCATGATAGGCTTGATGAGCAATGGCTTTTTCTCGTTGTAGAATAGCTTGCTGCATCGAGGTAAATTCATTGGCTAATTGCTGTAGCTCAATACTGGAATCGACACTCACATTAGAATCATAATTACCTTGTGCGATAAAACGTGCCTGGGCAATTAACTGTGTAATAGGTCGAGTGATACTGCCCGATATCCAAAACGCCAACAGTAAGGACACCGGTAACATCATGACTAACACCGCAACTTGTTGTAACCACTGAGACTCTATTGATGCCAATAAATCAGAGCGTGATTTATACATATAGGCATGTAGAGACTGACCATCGACTTCACCTAAAGATTGCTTCCAGAGAATATAATCGTGGTTGGTTTTCTCTTCAATGATATAACGCGATAATAATGAGCTTTCATCTTCAGGCAACGACAGACCTGAATGACCAATTTCAGTGACTTTACTTTCAGTTGTTAACATAAAACCGCTGTTTAAGCCGGTGAGCTTCTGCAACGAATTAGCTAAGGTATCATCGATAAGAAACCCAAAACCCACCCAACCGATAACGCTATTACCGCCACTAGTGAGTGGTGAAAACTTAATTTGATACAGTTTATTATCTAATAAATAGAATGGACTTAGTGTTTCAAATTCAGAACCTAACTTGTATCGAAACACCTCGTTCTGCTCCGAGCCCAGAGCAACGGCTTCACGACCTAATTCACCTTGTGAAGCCACCAGCTGGCCAATAACTTTACCTTCAGCAGACACCGCCATTGCTAAAGATGCATTAATCCGACTGCGATGATTATTTAACGCCACTAGAAAACTACGATTATCGCCATCAATAAAGATATCTTTTAAACCAAAATCCTTTGCGGCCGTCGCGGCAAATGCAGCCAAATAATAATTTCGGTTATCATATTGCGACTCGAAAACTAAACTCGCTACTTCAAGTTGATTGGCCACATACTGTTGCTCTAACCTTTGATTAGATTGATACGTTAACCAAAAAGACAAACTCAGTACGGCAATGATTAGCAATACAAAAAAAGCAAAAATCCGAGTTTGCAACCGATTAAAAAATAGCAATACTAGTATCCTTCTAAAAATTCAAATTCATCTAAACTTTGCTGGCTGGGAATATTATCAAATTCTGCCTGTAAGGTGATAGTCATAGCGTTATCTCTAGGGAAATGAACAGTTTTCACTTGCTGATTATCAGGCATTTTTAGCTGTGGATGCCACACAACCAGCTTGAAGTCATCAGCAGGTAAATCCGCAAATGCTACTATCCCTTCTAAATTGGTCACAGCATAATATGGGGTGTCGACCACCAATAAATGTCCAGACATCCAGTCATGAACATTGCAGCCCATAGACACATGCCCTGTTTGCTCAAATCTCAATATTTGCTGTTGTTGCTGATGACGAAGTTTGAATGAAAAACGCTTCGGCCCTAATGCAGAAAAAATATGATGAGTAATATCATCTTCATTGACAAAAGCCACATCATTGCCTTTTTGTACAACAGTAATATAGGGAGAAAACTGCTTATCTTTTTGATGAACTTCAGCTTTTGGCGGAGCAACGGTGGTAACAATATTGGCAGGGTCGCTGGGGAGTAAATACACCACCATGTTTTGTGCTGGTTGGCCTTGGGCGTTTAACACCGCAATACTCTGAGGTGCTGCGATCGCGGCAGAGGTACTCAATAATACACAGCTTAAGGTCAGCGCTATAACAACGCGCGTAGAGATAATAATCATTTATACTCCTAATGATGTTTGCCTAATAACACAATAAAGCGCCGCAATAAGGTAGCGATGACACATACACCATGCTATTCACAAATATCTAATAGTGTAATGCGACTAACTCAAGTGGTGTTCGACGACTAATTAGAGTCAATACACTTAAATCACCACTTAACAACTTAGTAACAGACCAGATACCTTAGTACTTTATTTCAAGCTAATCAAAAATATATCAACGATCTCCTCTTTAATGATAAGGCTGTAAGCGCTAGATTTTATATTGACTTAAAATCGCAGCTAAGCCTTTAGACGATTGATTCAAATCTTTAGCTAATACACCAGCTTGTTTGGAAGTACTGCGAATCGTTTCCGATTGATGACGAATTTGATTAAGTTGTGAGGCGATATCCCTCGCAGACATGCTTTGTTGTTCCGCGGATGCGGCTATTTGGCTGCTCATATCGAACACCGCATTAATAGACTCAGCCATATGAGTAATATCATCACCGACCGCCTTAATGCTAGCACTCCCTTGGTCTGCTTCAGCAACAATCACATTGGTAATACTGGTCAGTTTTTTAGAACCTTGTTGCAACCCTTCAATCATGTTTTGAATTTCTACGGTGGCTTTTTGGGTACGCCCCGCAAGGGTTCGCACTTCGTCCGCCACCACAGCAAAACCACGACCTTGCTCCCCGGCACGCGCCGCTTCAATGGCAGCATTTAATGCCAATAAATTGGTTTGTTCAGAAATACTATCAATGGTAGTAACAGCATCATTAATTTGGGTTGCATCGCGGGAGAGCTGCTCGACAGATGAAAACGCTTCAGCGATACGCTCAGACAAATAGCTAATACGTTTGACGGCATCGTTAATCTTACTTTGGCTTTGATCCATTTGCGTTGCATTTTGCTTAGTATTTAATGATGTATCACTCGCGTGATGTGACACATCGGCTATGGCGGCCGTCATTTGATCCATGGCGTGTGCCACTGAGTCTAAAAAGTGATGTTGCTGATCAATCAGCTCGTCGTTGGTACTGGCTTGATGATTAAACTCGTTAGCGGCAACAGCCAAGGTTTCAGCATTACTGCGGATAGCACTGACCATTTCACTCATATTATCGGCGCAACGATCAATATCTTTGGCGATTAAACTGAAGTCGTCTGTACCAAAAAAGTTTAACCTCATGGTTAAATCACCGTCAGCTAGACGCTTGATTGCCATGTACATTTCCCATAAACCTCCCCCTAATGAGGTTGAGATCCAGTAACTCAACTGAAATAAGGGTAATAAACCCACCAATGCGATTATTAACATAAAACTAGTTTGGCTTAACGGCTCTTGTTCCGACGGTTGTACATTTTGACTCATCGTTAAAAATTGGTTGCCCACACTCGCCGATGCCGTCACTACATCGCCGCTACGTAACGTATTGTCGCGCCCAGATAACTGCAATTGATTTTCTTGGGCAAATTGCTTAAGGGCATCATTTGCTAAACCTTGATTATTAGCAACCGAAGCATAACTTTCAATACTTGCTTTAACACGTTGTAACGATGTTTGTTCAATTAAGTCGTTTGTTTGTTGGTAATTCATTAGCGCTACAACACTGGTGATCAATGCCACAAGTGAACACACCACCCAAAATTTTCCATTTAGGCTCAATTTAATCAAGATTGCATCAATTTTTCTAAACTGGATTTGCTTCATATAAGCTTCCTAAGGCAATTGGCCATTATCTCAACAGTGAGAACAAAACGACATAAACGAATAACACCCACACAAACGCCAATTAATATTATAGAAGAGTCTGATTATTCAGATTCAATTACTATTCAATAACCAACATTTTTAAATTTTTTGTTTGCACACAATAATAATGCCTAAGTGCGCATACACTTAGGCATTTGGCTTATTTATTATCGGCTTAAGATAATAAAACTTAAGTGCTATAGCTCACGAAAATGGCTAGATCGATAAAAACTTATTAAGCGGTAAATCGCGATATCTGATCCCCGTGGCCGCAAAAATTGCATTGGTTAAACTCGGTGCAACAGGCGGTACGCCTGGCTCACCAACACCGGCAGGTTTTGCCGTAGACTCAATAATATAGGTCTCAATATCAGGGCATTGAGGTAAACGCAATAACGGATAATCATGGAAGTTAGATTGTTCAACCTTGCCATCTTTAAAGCTGATTTCGCCCATCATGGCTAAACTTAACCCAAAAATGATTGCGCCTTCTAGTTGTGATTTAACCCGATCAGGATTAACCACTCTACCGGCGTCAATCACCGCTATGGATTTCAATACTTTAAGCTGTTTATCCACCACTTCAACTAATGTTGCTACCGCAACATAGCTAACAAAACTGCGATGAACAGCCATACCCCAACCTTGGTTTTCAGCCGCTTTAGGCGCATCTGCCATTACCGCTTCTAACTTATCTAACACCTTATGATAACGGCCCACATCAACGGGATGATCCGCTAACTCCTCACCGTAATTACCATAAGTAAAAGCTTGATTTTCAAACGGCTCAATTCGAGATGGACCTAATAAATCACGCCACATTTGCACACAGGGTTTGTTAGCATTTACCGCTATTTCGTCGACAAAACTGCCAATACCAAAAGCATGTTGAATATTACATACTGATCGCATCCAACCTATACGAGTGTGTGCAGGAGCTTTAACGGCTTCAAGTTGGATATTTTTAAGGGCTAGCGGTACATCGCTAAAACCTAAATCAAGTTCGCCAGCTGAAGGATATTCAACACCTTCGGCAAATGTTGAACTAATTGAAGGGAAACCAGTACGCGCTAACAATGCTGTCGGCATCTTATTGCTGTCTAATGCAACTTGATACATCTGTGCACTGATCGCATGGTAATAACCGTTTTGAATTTCGTCTTCTCGACTCCAGCAGACTTTGATCGGCTTATTGAGTTTTTGCGATAAAATAGCGGCTTCAACACTAAAGTCCGGCTTAGATTTACGTCCAAAACCACCGCCCAACAAAGTCACATTAACCGTAACTTGCTCTTCTTTAAGCCCTAACGCACCTGCCACATTTTGCTGGGTACTTTGTGGTGTTTGGCTCGAAGCCCACAACTCGCAACCTTCAGCCGTCACATTCGCCGTTGCTACTGGCGGCTCCATCATTGCATGAGTTAAATACGGAACGGTATAAACGGCCTTAACCGTAGAAGCTTGTGGCCAATCAGTAACAGACTCACCTAATTGACGCATCACTTTACCCGGTTGGTTAACTCGCTCGACCAAGCCTTGCAAATATGTCTCTGAGTCATGACTATCATTAATCGATTTAGACCAGGTAATGGTTAACGCTTTACGTGCTTCAATTGCACTCCAGCTGTTTGTTGCAATCACGGCAACCCCACCTAGAGCTTGGAATAATGGCGCACCTTTAGGCACTGGCAAAGTAATAATATCAACCACCCCAGCAATCTTACGGGCTTTTGCATCATCAACACTAACCACATCACTGCCTAACACTGGCGGACGAGTGATACTGGCATACAACATTCCATCGAGTTTAATATCATATCCGTATATTGCTTTACCCGTTAGCATCGCATCCATGTCGACAATGGTGTGGGATTGACCGATATGAGTGAATTCACTTTCGGGCTTGAGCACAACCGAATCTAACTCTGGCATCGCTAATGTCGCTGCAACTAGTGCTAACTCACCGTAAGTAAGACTCTTTTTACTGCCTTTGTGATGGACTTTATGAGCTTTAGCGTACACTTCAGTCACTGGAACTTGCCATATTTGTGCTGCGGCTTGTTCAAGCATGGTTCTGGCGGTTGCGCCCATTTGGCGCATACGTTGATAATGCTTACGGATACTGCGGCTACCATCGGTATTTTGGCTGCCGTAACGTTTATCTGCTAAACCTTGAACCACGACAACCTTATCCCAATCAGCTTCCAATTCATCAGCTAAAATTTGTGGTATGCCCGTTCGGATCCCTTGTCCCATCTCAGAGCGATGACAGGTCAAATACACCTTATTATCTTCCCCAATGGCCACAAACAAGTTCATCATTGCTTGCTTGTCTTGAGCTAACGCCATTGGGCTCCAACTTAAGCCTGTTGCGCCTAACGCTAATCCACCACCGACTGCACCAAATATCTTTAATACGTTACGACGACTAATATTTTCAACTGCTGTGAATGTGGTCATGATCACGCCTCCGAAGCCGATTGAATAGCGGCTTTTATCCGTGGATAAGTCCCACAACGACAAATATTACCCGACATGGCATCGGCTATTTGTGTTTCAGTAGGTTTGGGCGTCGAGGTTAATAACGCAGCAGCAGACATTAACTGCCCCGCCTGACAATAACCACATTGCGGTACATTATGTTCTAACCAAGCTTGCTTTAACTTTTCAGCCTCAAGACCTTCAATAGTGGTAACTTGCTTGCCTTGTACTTGTTTTAAACTGGTTAAACACCCGCGCATAGGACTACCGTCAACATGAATAGTGCATGCCCCACAAAGCCCTGCGCCACAACCAAATTTGGTGCCAGTTAGGCCTAATATGTCACGCAATGCCCAAAGAACGGGCATATTAGGGTCTGCATCGAGGGTGAAATCCTTTCCATTTACCATCAGTTTTTGTGTTGGGGTTGTCATAATTAATCCTTATTATCTAACCAACGAGCTAAGTCAGCTGGTGTATCAATATCAAATTGCGCTTGTTCCATCTGAACAACGTTCAAGCTATTATTTTTATCATGTTGTTTTAAAATGCTTTTAGCACCTTTATCGCCATCAATCGACATCAAAACATTAATATCTTCAGCTAAAAAAATAGCTGGAACACCCACATTTTGCAGGTAAAAAGCGCAAGTAGTTAAGTTATTACGAATATAGGCTTCTATCAATTGCAAATACTCTGTTTCTTGCAAAGCCACTTGGTCGGCTAATACGATTAACATTGCATCTGCTTGTTGGCTTTGAGCATAACGCCCTGCAAGTTTTACCGAGCTTGATAAGCCTAACTGCCAATTATCATTGATGAGCCGATGATGATCCGCAGTGATCGCCAATACTTCATCCGTTTGATGTGCACCTAACATTACCACCGCTGGGGCGATACCCACTGCGGTGGTGACGCGATCGAGAGTCTGCAGGCAATGCTCAAGTAAGCTTAGCTCGCCTTGCACTTTGGCGACAATTTTAGCACCGTTAAAACGACTGCTAGCGCCAGCGGCTAAGATTACAGTAACAATTTTAGGCTTCATGAATGCATGTACTCTGAGAGTTTATGACAACATCACCGTATCAAGGCTGGTTAACTGACTTTGATACAGCACGCCATGGCATTGGGATAATATACTGAGCCCAACCGAACCAGGCAGCTCGCCGCCTAATGCTAACCCTGCAGGTGCCGAAAAATAGCCACTAAAATCATCGACACTGAGTTCAGCCATGCTCAACACCTTGTCACGACGATGGGTAGGACCCAATAACGAAATATAAGCCAAAGGTATGGTTTGGAGTACCTGTAATGTTTTAGCATCAATTTGTAAATTATGGCTCATCACAAAGGCGGCATCTAAACTAGCCAAAAGTGTTGTAGACACTTCTGCTGTTGGTTTCTTGATGATCTGACATCCAGGAAAATCATAAGTACGCGCATAAGCAGTACGTTCATCAAACACACTGACTTTCCAACCAAGTGTTTGCGCCATTTGTGCAATAGGTTGTGCATCTAAGCCACCACCAAAAATACCAATGTGTACTGGTGGTCTAACTGGAATATGCAACACAGTAGTATCTTGATCGACTACTGCGCGAGTTTTACTCTTGAGAGTGACAGATGTTGATAGCTCGGCGCCTTGTTCGACAAAGTGACCACTTAGTTTATTGACCGGCGTGCCATCTGCAACAACATCAATTTGATACACACCTGCATGACCACGCATTAAGGCGTCATGGACACTCACCAAACCAAGATAATTGTTCGATTTATTTAACGACACCATCATGATATTAACAATACCACCACAGCCCAGCTGATAACTGGTATCAGACTCATCGGTTGCGTCATAGGTTAACTGAATAACTTGCTGAGTTTGAATCGCACGTTGGGCGTGACGACGTAAATCCGCCTCAAGACAACCACCACTTAACATCCCTAGGCTTTTACCCATTGGATGAAATAGCATTATGGCGCCAGGTTTGCGGTAAGAAGACCCTTGTACTTGGGTAAGAACGGCGAGTACCCAGTCTTCTTGATAAGAAGGTAACCAGGTATCGAGTAAATCAACGAGGTGTTGAACCATGTTGGCTGTCCATCATTTGTAAACGCATTATCTTAAGCTAACAGACTGCGTTTACAATGCAAAGAATCAATAGTTTCAACTTATTAATAAATAACCTCAATGACCTGATCACATAACAATTTGTTAATCAAATAACTGATCGGCAACAAAAGGGTTATGTTGTCGCTCATCAGCGAACGTCGACATAGGCCCATGACCGGGAATAAAACTGACATTGAGCCCTAATGGCCATAATTTGGTGGTAATGGAGTGAAGTAAATCTTGATGATTAGATTGCGGAAAATCAGTTCGACCAATTGAGCCTCTAAAAAGCACATCGCCAACCCAAGCTAAATTAGCCATTTTATCATAAAAAACAATGTGTCCGGGTGTATGCCCTGGACAATGCAACACCTGTAAATGTTGTTCTCCCACACTCACTTCATCACCTTCATTAAGGTACTGAGTCGGCTCAAAAGCTTCAGCGCGTGGAAAACCAAAGTTTTGACTTTGTTTAACTAAATTTTCTAACCAAAATTTATCCGCTATGTGCGGGCCTATAATCGGAATAGCTAATTTTTTGGCTAATTCAGCTGCTCCACCAACATGATCTATATGACCATGGGTTAATAATATTTGTTCAACACTTAACCCTAACTTAGCCACCTCAGCTAAAATTCGGTCAATATTGCCACCAGGATCAACAACCGCAGCCTTTAAGGTCTTTTCGCACCATATAACACTACAATTTTGCTGAAAAGGCGTTACGGGGATGATTTGATACTTCATCGACAACCTCGTTCTTTATGATCATTCGGTTAATTATCAGTTAATTTTACCTAGGCAGATTTGATCTAGATACCTATTTAATGTGATTTCCATCGAGTTACCGATTGTTAATCGTTAAGATGGCTCATAAAATAGTACCATTCGCGCCTAAATAAGTGCCCAAACACCGTATGAGTCAAACCATATAGATGCGCCTCTAACACCAAAAAATAGCACCGGTACATCAGAGTTTGAAAAAATTTGCTGTACCATTAATCAACACTGAATAGGCATTATATGCACACAGAACTCACCTTAGCAGACATTGTTGCTCGTAAGCACTTTTTCTCCGTGCCGTTAGACTATCAACAAAGTCCAAGTAAACAGATTACAGTTTTCGCTCGGGAAATTGTCAGCGTTGAGAACCAACATAAAAAGTTGCCTTATTTAGTGTTTTTTCAAGGTGGGCCAGGATTTGGTGCCGTCAGACCGATCAGCAATAACGGTTGGATAAAACGTGCGTTAACTGAATATAGAGTATTATTACTCGATCAACGGGGCACCGGACTATCAAGCCCAGTTAATGCCACCAGCTTAAGCTACATGAGTTCAACAGACCAAGCGGACTACCTAAGCTTTTTCCGTGCAGACAATATTGTTCGAGATGCGGAGTATATTCGCGCAAAATTATCGCCAGACCAACCTTGGAGTATTTTAGGCCAAAGTTTTGGTGGGTTTTGTGTATTGCATTATTTGTCTGCTGCGCCAGAAGGCCTAAAAGAGGCATACATTACTGGTGGTATTCCTTCACTAGACCGCCCTGCCGAAGAGGTTTATCAAGCCACTTATCAACGTGTCATCGCTAAAAACAATGACTTTTTCAAGCGTTTTAGTGATGCACGCACCTTAGTCGATGACTTAGCAAAATACCTTTACGAAAACAAAGTCTACTTAGCCACTGGCGAGCAACTCACGGTCGAAATGTTGCAGTTGTTAGGCATTAATATCGGTATGGAACAAGGCCCTGAAGCGGTTTACTATCTGCTTGAGCAAGCCTTAATTGAAACGCCGCATGGTATCGACATTAATCCACTGTTTTTACATCAGTTCAGTCAATTTCTCGACTATAACACCAACCCTATTTTTGCATTAATGCATGAGTCTATTTATTGTCAGCAACAAGCATCAGCTTGGGCCGCACACAGAGTACGAGCACAATACAGCCAATTTAACTATCGTCCTGACAAACCATTATTGTTCACTGGCGAAATGGTCTATCCGTGGATGTTTGCCCAATTTGAACAACTCATTCCACTGCAACAAGCCGCTGAACTTATCGCAGCGAAAAAAGACTGGCCTGCGTTATATGACCTAGAGAAACTGGCGAATAATAAAGTCCCGGTTGCAGCCGCGATATACAGCGAAGATATGTTTGTCGAAATGCAATACAGTTTAGAAACCACTAAAAAAGTGGCTAACCTTAAGTACTGGCTCACATCAGAATATGAGCACAATGGTATTCGTATGGACGGCGAACGCGTACTCGATAAATTGATAAGCCTCAATCGTGGCCACTGTTTGCGCTAGTGACTCAATACTGGTCAACGTGTTCAGCTTCAGTAACTTAAAAAAGGGGCATAAGATTACTCTTATGCCCCTTTTTCATTAATATCAGTCGCGTAAATAGCGACTTATCAATTATAAAACCTGTAATACTAGCTCAATGTTTAAACGAGATTTTGGTAACTTGGCGTTGTAGTCTTCATCTGAATGATGATAACCAAATGCTAATGCAACTTCACACACATAACCGTCCAACTCTTTAGCAAATATTTGGCCTAGCATTTCACTATCAACACCTTCCATTGGCGTAGAGTCGATACCAAGACGCGCTAGCGTATGCATAGTGTTACCTAATGCTAAATAGGTTTGTGACTTAGTCCAAGCCGCATTGTTACCCGCTTCATCAGTGTTTAAGTCAACAAATGCGTATCCACCAAATGCAGCTTCGCGATCTTCAGGCTTAGTACGGCCATCAATAATGCCTTGATCTACCACTTTGGCATAATCTTCACGGGTATACTTAGGGTTATATGCAAACAATATAGTATGTGAAGCCGTTTTAGCATGCGGTTGATTAAACTGAAACTTATTAGCATAAGAGTCATGTAAACGTTGCTTGGCTTCGTCACTTTCAATCACGATAAACTTCCATGGTTGAGAGTTAATTGATGACGGCGATAACACCATAGCGTCATAAATCACGGCTAAATCTTCTTTTGGCACGCGTTGAGTCGCATCGTAGCGTTTGGCGGTGTAGCGTTTTTCTAAATCAGCAATAATGGCATTGGTCATGTGATATCTCGATTTTACAATCATTAAAAGGACTGGCAGTTAACGACATTGATTAATGCTGTTGATTAATATCATCGAGTAACTAGCCTTGTTAGTCACAACTATTTGTCGTAAATAACATCTAAAACTCAAACTAAACTCAAACTAAACTCAAAAAAACAAAATACAAATTAACAATAAATACAATTAGTTAACAACACAGTTAACTTGAAACTTTCTTTGCATTATTATGGTGCTTAAAAACAATTTCTCAAGGTTTATAGCGCACTAAATTTATAGCCAACTGAACGGGCTTATCGCCATTTAATAGAGCAACCCATGCTGGCTGTTTGTTGTTTAGGACCTTTGCCTATTGCAGCAATCATTTGCATGGCTTGTAGTAGTTCAGGTTCTCTGTTCGGCGCATCTTGCAAACGCGCATCATCTAACCGGCCACGATATTGCAATTCACCAAGATGATTAAGACCAAAAAAGTCAGGGGTGCACACAGCACCATATTGCTTAGCCACTTGCTGATCTTCATCCACTAAATAAGCAAATTCAAAGCCATGTTGCTTGGCAAAACGCAGCATATTTTGTGGCGAGTCAGCCTCAACATCATGATAATCATTAGACATGACCGCTAACACATTGATGCCTTCAGCCATTAATTGCTTTGTATCCGCAGCTAAACGCGTCGCAACGGCTTTAACATAAGGACAATGATTACAAATAAACATAATTAATAAGCCCTTTTCTCCTAAGTGCTCACTCATGGTAAAAGCATTACCATTGGCATCTTTCAAGGTGAAATCTGGGGCTTTCCAGCCATAATCGCAAATGGGTGTATCAAGTAGCATCAGTTTCCTTAAGCGTGTCGCTGTATGTCTATAGCCCTATTACAGCTCAATTCACTCAATATTCAAGGCTATCGGCGTTAATGTGGTTATGATATACAAAAGTTTAATCGCCATATACAGCATAATAATTGAAACATTATCAATTATTATTAGAAAATAAACTCACAAACAAAAATAGCCAACCTAAGTTAGCTATTTAGAGACTCTTTAAACACGATGGAATTACCCCTGAGAAACCACCGCCCGATAACCATCTTGGTTTTCATCTTGCACAAACTCAATATAATGCTGAATACTGTCTAGGCTATCTTCTTGATAATGCGAGACATACAACAATTGACTTAAGTGTTCTTTGGCAATGAGTTCAAGGGCATTTTTAATCAGTCGGCGTCCCAAATAATCCAAACCTTGATAAGGCTCATCGAGGATCAATAAGGTGGGTTGTTTCACTATGGCGCGAGCAATGAGTAATAAGCGTTGTTGGCCATATTCTAATTGTCGAAAAGCGGTTTTACTTAAATGGCCCATGTGTAAAATGGCCAACCATTCTGTAGCGACAGATATTTGTTGTGCCGTCGGTTTTTGGTACAAACCAATAGAATCATAAAAGCCAGAAACAATCACATCCAGTGCACTGCAATTAACCCGGTATTGAAGATGTAATGCCGAAGACACCATACCGATGTGTTTTTTAATTTCCCAAATACTTTCGCCAGAACCTCTTTTGTTACCAAAAATATCAATGTCATTACTGTAACATTGTGGATGGTCACCAAAAATAAGCCCAAGCAAAGTACTCTTACCACAGCCATTAGGCCCTTTGACCTGCCAATGCACGCCATTATCAATACGCCAGTTCACACCCGAGAAAATCACTTTATCGCTGTAAGCCACTCGTCCATTGTTTAACTGAAAAACCGGGTTAGCAAATAATGGCTTGTGTCTGTGCCGACGAATAAGCGCCAATATATCATCACTTTGTTGACCCGCTTGCGCCGTTAACTGGGCAATTACAGGATGGTTGTCCCACTGTGATTTGGTCATCATAGTGTCTAATTTACCATGACTAAACATAGCAACATGTTCAATCCAATCTGGCATATCTTCTTCACGCGACACCACGACCAGTATCTGTTTGGTTTGAGATAATTGTTGTAAATATTCCGTCAGGGTCTGTCTGTGCGCAACATCAAGGCCTGCATAAGGTTCGTCGAGCACTAAAAAAGGCACTTGGGTTGCTACTGCACGGGCAAGCATGACTCTGCGCCCTTCACCGGTAGACAATTGAGCAAAAGGACTTAAGCTTAAATGCGTTAAATCTAATTGCTGCAGCAATTGATGGGTTAAGTCATTGTCATGGCATTGATTAAAAACAACCCCAAACACGGTCGTTTTAGGATCGGTATATCCCAGTGACTCACTATCATCTTGCTCTAAAATAGCTTCAAGCAGTGATTGTTGCTCAAGCAATGACACTAATGCCACACAAGCTGGCGTGACACCGGTAATATCGCCACTATATGTTAAGGTTTGTGCATCAACTTGCTGGGTTAATAACTGACCAAGTAATGCACCGACATCACCTTCGGTGCTAAATACCCCCCAAGATTGTTGTGATTCAATCACCCAATCATCAATATCGACTGTGACACTCGATGAACAACACTGCAACTGCGTAAATCTGATTTCCATCTTGCCACTTATCCTAATATTTAACCTGAACTAGGTTTAATCAAGTCGATTTATCACTTGAGTGTCTCATAAGAGACTAAAAAAAATCGACAAAAAAGCAGAACATTTTATGTTCTGCTTTTGGATGTCATTCAATTGAATCGCCAACTTGAATAAAACTAGTCGATAACGGTCATTTCATTCAACGTAAATTCATCAACAGCGCCTTGAGTTGCAGCCACAAAATCGGCTAAATGTTGATTTTCCATATGCACACGCCATAATTCACGTGTCTGCCAAGTCTCATAAAACATAAAGTGAGCAGAGTTATCATTGTCTCGGTGTAATTCATAGCTAATACACCCTTCTTCAGCGCGTGTAACGTCAATCAGCTTCAGTAACTCAGTTTTCACCAATTCAATTTTGTCCGCTTTGGCTTTAATATTGGCTACAATCGTTAAATGTGACATGTTGATTCCTGTTCGATAATCTAAGTGTTCGATAATATAAGTATTTAACATTACTCAATAATATAATTTAAGGTCTTAATTAAAACCCTTCTAACACAATTTTACCAATCGCACGGCCAGCTTCTAACGCCTCATGTGCAGCACGAAGATTTGCAGCATTTATTGCGCCCATGTGCTGGCCTAACGTAGTTTGAATAAAACCTTGGTCGACAAGATCCGCTACTCGGTTAAGTAAACGTCCCTGCTCATCCATATCGACTGCGTTAAACATCGAACGAGCAAACATAAACTCCCAATGTAATGACAAACTCTTTAGCTTTAATTTAGTCACATCAAGCGCAACTGGATCGTCAATCATCGCAATCTTACCAAACGGTGCTAATAACTCTGTGTAACTGTCAAAATAAGTATCGGTGCTGTTTAGACTCGCAACATGAGTAACAGGGCCAATGTTTAATGCCGCTATTTGCGCAACAAGCGGTTTAGTGTGGTCGACAACATAGTCCGCACCCAATTTCTTAACCCACTCACTTGAACTGGCACGTGATGCGGTACCAATAATGGTTGCACCCGTAATGGCTTTAGCCAATTGTACAAATATAGAACCCACACCACCCGCTGCGCCAACAACCAAAATCACTTCGTTTGATTTCTCTACAGCGCCAGGGCTTTGCTGCTTAATCGATAAATGTTCAAACAACAATTCCCATGCTGTTATCGCCGTTAAAGGTAGTGCAGCAGCTTCTGCATTCGATAAACTCTTAGGCTTCATGCCCACTAAGCGTTCATCTACTAACTGATATTCAGCGTTACTTCCTGTGCGAGTAATATCACCAGCATAGTACACCACATCACCCGGTTTAAATTGACTTGCCTTATCACCCGTTGCAATGACTTCGCCAACCGCGTCCCAACCAATCACTTTTACTTCACCGTCTGCCGGTGGCATGTTTAAGCGCACTTTATAATCGGCAGGGTTAACGGCAATGGCACTCACTTTAATCAATAAATCACGGCCTGTTGCAATGGGTTGATCCAATGTCACATCGATTAAAGATTCTGGGTTCGAAATTTCAAGAGACTGTTTATATCCAATAGCTTTCATAAGATTGTTCCTGTGATATATAAAATAAGGTTGCTCAAACTTGATGAAGCTATATTAGTGCTTGTTTTATCTCCCATAAACAGCATAATAATTGAAACATTATCAATTAAAAATGGATAATCATGTTATTAGAAGACCTTTATGTGGTGCTTAAAGTCGCAGAGTTTCGCAGCATCACTGCCGCGGCAACCAATCTAGACATGCGCACTGCAACCGCTAGTGCTGCATTAAAACGGGTTGAAGCCAGTTTAGGCGTTGAACTTTTTATTCGCACCACCCGGCAACTTCGTTTATCGAGCGCTGGCGAAAAGTATATACCGCAGTGTGAGCAAGCCATGTTAATGCTGGAGCAAGCAAAGCAAAACATGAAAGGTGAGCTGGACATTATTGATGGTGACTTACGCTTAGCCATATCATCGGATCTGGGGCGTAATATTGTAATCCCTTGGCTTGATGAATTTATGGATACTCATTCAAAAGTGAGTTTGAGAGTCAGCATTAGTGATGCCAACGTTGACTTTTATCGCGACGCTGTCGATTTAGCTTTACGTTATGGTTCACCTAATGATGCTAATTTATACGGCTTTAAAATTTGTAATGTGCCAAGGCTAATTTGTGCATCACAAACTTACCTTGATAAATTTGGCACCCCAACACATCCACAAGAATTGGCAGAACATAATGCCCTGCTATATCAATTACAAAACTTAACTCACGACATCTGGGAGTTCACCCAAGCTGACAACAGTATTAAAGTAAAAGTATCCGGTGACCGGGTTGCCAATGATGCAGACTTAGTTAGACGTTGGTGCGTTAATGGCAAAGGAATATCAGCTAAGTCATGCTTAGACATGTCACATGACTTACTGACCAATAACCTAGTGAGGATAATGGCGGACTATCCCGTTAAATCCACTGAACTCTGGTTGGTATTTCCTAGCAGACAATCTATTACACCCGCAGCGCGATTACTGCGTGACATGCTTAAAGACAAAACTCGCAGTATTTTACTGCAACTAATAGAGAAAGGCATACTCGATAAAAGCGTGTTGGATTAAATGCTCGTTTTAAATGTTCAAACGCATACGGGTAAAATAGAATCCCGTGATGTTAATCCGGACTGAATAGAATCAATACATTATTGATAAGTTATCTGTATCACAATTAGCGGACAATAAATTAGCGCTAAATAAACTTCATTACTGTTGCACTTCATCAAGAATAGCTTTTAGTCGCGGGGCTATGTTGTAAACAGGAGTCAAACATAAGCTAAACATAGCCACTATCAATCGAACTCACAGGAGTTCGATTGAAAACCAATAAATTAATGTGTCGCTTTATCTCCCCAAATATCTTTTAACCTTTGGTCTCTGCCACAATTCCAGCGATAAGCATTATAGCGAATTGGGTTGTTCTTATAGTAATCCTGATGATAACTTTCATCGCCTTTTATAGGATAAAAAATTGAAGCATTTAAAATAGGCGTCACAACTTTACTATTAGGAAATTGCTTTTCAACCTTGCTTTTAGACTGTTGGGCAATTTGTCGCTCGGTGTCGTTTGCCACAAAAATGGCGCTTAAATAGCTAGAACCTTTATCGCAAAACTGTCCGCTTGCATCAAAAGGGTCAATGTTGACCCAGTAATGTTCTAACAGCTCGGTGTAGCTCACTTTGCTAGGATCGTATGTTATTTCAACCGCTTCATAATGACCACTGTGGTTACCATTATAAGTAGGGTCTTTGATGTTTCCGCCAGTAAATCCTGAGACCACATCGGTTACGCCATCAAGCTTTTCAAAATCTGATTCCATACACCAAAAACATCCACCAGCTAAAATGGTTTTATCTGCTGTGGCATTAGATGCATAAGACAATAAACTTGCTGCAAATATCGTTAACGCTAGTGTGCTTTTCATAACACTCTCCTTTATTTTCCTAGGTTATTAGTATGTTTGTCTGTAAATATCTACTATATGAACTTAATGGTTTAAAAGTTCACAATGACATTTACAAAGTTCCTAATGGTGAGTTAACACAGTTATATTCCCGAAATACCTAGACTGTAATGCAAGTAACTCTTGCCAATTTAGCTTTTCGCTTTAGCCTTCTTTTTATACGATTTCTTAAAACTGCGTTTAGGTGCAGTACTGGCGACACCTTGTAAGGCCGAGGGTAACTGGCTCGATGCTTGGGTAATTAGGCCATCTAATTGGCTCAACAATGGCTGCATAAAAGCATCATACTTTAAACGTTTTTGGCTGATAGCATCCAAGCTATTTTCCCATAATGCGGTCATGTCGGGCGTGGTTGCTGATTCGGGTAAACTGCGGATTAAGCCAGTACCCACAGGGGTGGCCAATATCGATTTACCCTGGCGAATTAAATAACCGCGTTTAAACAGCAATTCAATAATGCCGGCACGTGTGGCCTCTGTACCTAAGCCATCGGTTTCTTTAAGGATTTTTTTAATCTCGCTGTTTGTCACATAACGGCTAATACCCGTCATCGCGCCCAATAATGTCGCATCGGTAAAATGCTTCGGCGCTTGGGTCATTTTCTGTAGTAATTCACCACGCTGACAATGCAAAATTTGACCTTTAACCAGTGGCGGTAAAGACTGTACCGCGTCTTCATTGTCGTCGTCGCTGCTTGTTGAATTAGAACTAGATTGATTTGCAGTGGCAGAACGTTTAAACAGTTGTTTCCAGCCTAAGGTTTTATCTTGACGTGCTTTAGTGGTAAATAACCCACCGGCAATGGTCACTTCAACGGCGGTTTCTGCATAGATATAAGCGGGATAGAACTGGGCTAAATATTGCCTTGCCACATGTTGATATAACTTGGCTTCATTGCTTGATAATGTCGATAAATTAGCCACCTTTTCAGTTGGCACTATCGCATGGTGAGCATCTACTTTAGTGTCATCCCACGCTTTAGATTTAAGTTTACTATTAGGAGACTCACAACCCTCAATTAAGCCTGAAGCGCCTTTGAGCACGGCGTCCAATACTTTTGGCGCCAAAGCATGCTGATCTTTAGGTAAATAGCGACTGTCTGAGCGCGGATAAGTAATCAATTTGTGGCGCTCATACAAACTTTGGCAAGTATCCAGTACTTCTTTCGCTGACAGGCCAAAACGTTTAGCTGCATCTATTTGCAGTGCCGATAAGCTGTAAGGTAATGGTGGGTTTTGGCGCTTATCTTTAGCTTCAATTTTAGTGACTTCCGCTGGTTTCCCATTGATACGGGCAACGACATTTTCGGCTAAGCCTTTAGCTAATACTCGTCCGTCTTCATCCATATATGGCTGACATGCTTCGCTAGGTTGCCATTTAGCAGTAAAGGCTTGTTGTTGGTCGGTGAGTAAATGCGCTAAGACTTCATAGAAAGCTTTGGGTTTGAAATCGGCAATCTCATCATCGCGACGAACGACGAGCCCCAGCAAAGGTGTTTGCACTCTGCCAACCGACAACACACCTTGGTAACCCACTTTACGACCTTGAATCGTGTAGGCTCGGGTCATGTTCATGCCATATAGCCAATCAGCACGGCTGCGGGCCAATGCAGAAGTCGATAATGGAATAAACTCTCGGTTACTGCGTAATTGCCCTAAAGCACGTTTTACCGCTTGTGGGTTTAAGTCACTGATTAACAAGCGCTGAACTTGACTCAGCTTGTCTCCTTTCACACCCAAATAAGAAATCACTTCATCGACCAGCAACTGCCCTTCACGGTCTGGATCGCCAGCATTAATGATCGATGATGCTTGCTTGACCAATTTTCGTAACACCGTAAGTTGGCTGCGCGTTTTAGGTTTAGGTTGTAGTTTCCACGTTTGTGGCACGATGGGAAGATGTTCGAGTTTCCATGACTTAAATGCATCGTCATAGGCGTCCGGTTCTGCTTGTTCGAGCAAATGGCCAATACACCATGAGACGCAATCACCATTAGCAGCAGTGATAAAGCCATCACCTTTTTTATGTGGTTTTGGCAGAACATCGGCAATAGCACGACCTAGACTGGGTTTTTCAGCAATATATAAAATCATAATCCACTGTTGGGGCGCTAGCGTTCAAAAGATGAACCGCGCCACTTAACTGTATAAATTTACAGTATAGATTAGCGTTAAATACGCCAAGCTGCAAATATGAAATAATTAACCACTTAGTCACTTAAATCATTACAATGCGCAAGTTCACTTCCAAACACGACAAACAGATGAAACTCGGCCACCGCTTAGCACATATCAACATGATGATCCCCAATGGTTACACTCATATTTGGGATTGCTGTTGCGACCATGGATTACTCGGCGCCGCGTTGCTAGACAGACATGCTGCCACTATTCATTTTGTCGACATTGTGCCAGCATTGATGCAGCAGTTAACCGCCAAGCTCGAACGTTTTTACCCACAGCAAAACCCACCAAAATGGCAAGTACATTGTGTTGATGTGTCAGCGATTCCTTTGGATCAAGATGAGCATACACCCTTAGTGATTATTGCCGGAGTGGGTGGCGATTTGATGATCGAGTTTGTTAGGTCACTTTGCCAGCAATATTCGAACCGAAAAATCGATTTTATCTTGTGTCCAGTTCATCATCAATATGAGTTACGCCAACAACTTATCAAGCTTGATTGTGAATTAATTGACGAAAAACTGATTGAAGAAAACCGTCGTTTCTACGAAATCCTTTATATCAGACGTGATCCCAAACTCCCTGCGAATGTTGCTAATGATTCGCTTACAGACATGGACCCTATAGGCAGTGTAATTTGGCAAGCGAGTGATGCTGTACAGCAAGACATTGCTATGCGTTATTTAGCTAAAACGATTGCGCACTACAGTCGCATCAATCAATCTCGTTCAGGAAACACCTCTCAAGCACTAAAAGAGTATCAACAGGTAAACATCGCTTTAAAATAATGCCTAAAACGCTTCAATTGGCAGTCCATTTCTTGGTATATAAAGTATCAAGGACGCTACGCCGCAAATGACAAGGACGGACTTCGTCCTGCAATAAAGAGCTGGATTCCCGATCAGCTGCATCTCAGGAATGACGTAATTGCAGTATGACTACCCATGTAGTTTTCTATGTAAAATATCGTACTTTGGTTTTTTAGTAGAAGGCCGTGGATAGGTGTCATCATTTAAGGTTAACGTTGCTTCACCAAGGCTTATTGGGCCACCATTAAGCTGACTTTTCCATCTAACAAGATACTTAGCTGGAGGTAACTTAGGAAGATTAAAATAAAAAATAGTCCCAGGATCTTTTGGCACTTGAACATCTAAGTTAAGTAAATAACCATCATTATTTCTAATGACTATTGAATGTAAAGTCACACTACTTTCAAACGTTACCTTCAAAGATCGCGTAGGCTCGATAGTAAACTCAATCGTCACATCGCTATTCTTCGCAGAAAGCTCACTAGCATATATATTATTTGATACCAGCAAAGCGAAAAAGATCATGGTTAGGTAACGATAAACTCTCATTTCAATATCCTTTCTTATAACTAAATTTAATGAGTTGACCGCATGATCCAAACACAGCAACTATTTCCTTTATCGACTTAGTACTTTTCTTTTGCGGCTAGCACAAAGTGCCTGTATGAATGATGGGTGTAATCCAATATCGACACGGATTATGTTTACAAACCGCAGACAAGGCACCTAATAACGCATCTTGATGATCCACAGGATGCATAATTTCAAACTTACAAAATTCCCTGTAGCCTTCAACTTGCTCTTTGATATTAAAATGGCTGTGTTCACGGCTAAAACCGCAAATATTACCTAGGCTAAAACCAGATAAAAACTCAAGCTCAATCAAGGTATCAACGATGTCGTCCTTAATATCATTTTGGGCGATCAGCACTAACAATTGCTCCGTGATCATTGACGTTTCTCCAGCCAGTAATAAAGGATTGGTAACAAATAAAGGGTTGTAATGGTTGATGTCAGCAAACCGCCAATAACAACAATGGCTAATGGCTTTTGGATTTCAGCACCAGGGCCCGATGCAAACACCAATGGCATTAAGCCAAACATGGCTGTCGTGGCGGTCATCAAAATAGGCCGTAAACGTCTTGCTGCACCTTGCTCTACTCGCGCCAATAAACTGCTAAAGACATGTTTGGTCTGCTCGTAATAACTCACCATCACCACACCGTTAAGTACCGCGACGCCGAGTAATGCAATAAAACCAACCGAAGCAGGCACAGATAAATACTCGCCCGAAACATACAAGCTCACGATCCCGCCCATCATAGCAAAGGGGACGTTAGCCAAAATCAAGCCCGCTTTAGCAAGCGAACCAAAAGTGGTAAACAAAATGAGAGTAATAAGCGCAATAGCGACGGGAATAACCAGTAATAAGTTATTAGTGGCACGTTGTTGATTTTCAAACTCGCCACCAAAACTGACACTGTAACCGCTAGGTAACTTAACCTCAGCGTCAATTTTCGCGTTGAGTTCTTCAACAAAACTGACTATGTCTCGGCCCTGCACGTTGGTCGTAATCACCGAGAAACGATCACCTTGTTCGCGTTCAATTAAAATAGGGCCTTCTTTGTAGGTTAATTTAGCGATATCGGTAAGGCGTTTTAATGAATGATCAGGCATCACCAACAACTGATTCTGCAGCTCATTAATACTACTCAACCCGCCTTGATTATTGGCGATCAATACTGGGGTACGCTTTTTACCTTGCAGCACTTCGGTCACAACAACACCTTCAAGCTGGCTTTTTAAATACCGCGAAAACTCCATGGTGCTCATGCCAAAGCCACGTGCCAGCTCATTATCTAGGGTTAAGTTAATAAATGGACTGCCCTCAATCATGGCCATCTTCACATCGATACTGCCACTGGTGTCACCGACAAGCTGCTCAATTTGGGCCGTTAATTGCCCAAGAGTATCAATATCGGTGCCAAAGACTTTAATGGCCACATCACCAATACTGCCAGTAAGCATTTCAGAGACGCGCATCTGAATAGGTTGAGTAAAATTAAAATTTACTCCAGGAAAATTAAGCAGTTCAGTGCGAATAGCATCAATCAGTTGCGTCTTGTCAGCAAAGCGCCACTCGTCTCGCGGTGCGAGTTCCAAAAATACATCGGTTTCATTTAGCCCCATAGGATCTAAACCAATTTCATCAGAACCGGTCCGCGCAACCATTTGTTTAATTTCTGGCACCTTATCAAGCAAGGTAATTTGAATTTGCTTGTCGATAGCAATCGACGCTTCAAGCGAAATAGAAGGTGATTTTTCTAGCTGTAAAATAATATCGCCTTCATCCAATGTCGGCATAAAGGTTTTACCGACAAGACTAAATAGCCCTAAACTCACCACTAACAGCGTAAACGACACGATGATAAACGGCTTTTTATAGGTAAACGTCTTTTTTAAACTGCTCAAATAAGCCGCTTTTAGTTTCTCTATCGCTTTAGGCTCTTGTGCAGACTTTTCGTTAACCAGATAAGATGCAATGACCGGAATAACCGTAAGCGACAACACCAATGCCGATAACATGGCAAAGACAATCGTGACAGCCACGGGCGTAAATAATTTGCCCTCTAAGCCGGTTAATGTCAGTAAGGGAGAAAATACAATCATCACAATGACAGTGCCAGATACAACTGGAATAGCCACATCTTTAGTCGCACGATAAATAAGGTGTAAACGCGGCAAACGTTGCTTAGTCGCAATAAGATTGACCATGTTCTCAACCACTACCACAGATGAATCAACCAACATACCAATCGCGATGACTAAGCCACCTAGACTCATTAGATTTGCTGACAGATTAAATAAATCCATCATCAAAAACGTCATTAATGCCGCAAGAGGCAAAGACAATGACACAACTAAAGCGGCCCTGACATTACCTAAAAACAGCGCTAGTAATACAATCACTAACAACACGGCTTCAAATAACGCACTTGAAATGGTATCAATCGCGGTATTAATTAAATTAGCACGATCATAAAAAACGTTAAGCTCGCTGCCTTCAGGCAACGAAGTATTAATTTGCGCTAACTTTGCTTTAATATTGGTGACTACTTGGGCAGTATTGGCATCTTTAAGTGCAATAATTAAGGCTTCAGCCGCCTCTTCACCGTCTTTTGATACCGCGCCATAGCGGGCTAAATGGCCAATCTGTACGTCAGCTAAATCTATCAAGCGATAAACTTGCGCATCATCCGCCTTAATCACTAACTGTTTTAGTTCATCAATATCATCAACTCGCCCTTCTGAACGCACAATAATGGTATCAGTACCAATGGTTAATTTACCGGCACCTTCATTATGATTATTGTCCGTAATCGCCTGTTGCAAATCTGCAAAACTGACGCCAGCGGCAGCCATGGCAGAAGGATTAGGGCTAACACTAAAACTTTTGGCATAGCCGCCTAAAATATTCACATCAGCCACACCAGCAACGGTACGCAGCAAGGGTCTGACTTCCCATTCCAGCAACTGCCGACGTTCCATTAACGATAAGTTAGGGTTTTCAAGTGTAAACATAAAGATTTCACTTAACGGCGTACTCATCGGTGCCACACCACCAGAGACACCTTCAGGAAAACTGTCCCATACCGCCGCTAGTCGCTCGCTGACCTGCTGCCTAGCCCAATAGATATCAGTTCCTTCAGTAAAATCTAAGGTAATATCACTAATGGCATACTTAGTAGTGGAGCGTAAAATGGCTTGATTTGGGATCCCTAAAAGCTCTGTTTCAACCGGTACAGTAATTTGCGCTTCAATTTCTTCAGGCGTCATGCCCGGCGCTTTTAAAATAATCTTCACTTGCGTAGGCGAAATATCAGGAAAGGCATCAAGAGGAATATTAAACCAGGCACGAGTACCCGCTAACATTAAAATCAACGCTACGATCAGCACAAACAAGCGCTGAGTTAGCGAAAAACGAATCACAGAAGCGAGCATATTATTCGCCTCCTAAACCAAGCAGTATACCTTTCACTGCCGCGACAGATTGAGACAAGACTTTAATTTGACTCAAATCTTGATCACTCGCGACAATATAATCATCTGCAGTAGAGCCTAATACATCGATACTCAATGAAGACAATGTTTGGTCTTTTTGGGTAAAAATCTGGCTATCTTGTTGCCAAGTGAACACACTAATTTTAGGCACCAAATACACGGCTTTTTGATATTCAGGTATCACAGTAATTTGTTGCCCTAAGAGTAAATTGCACGTTTGTGGTACAGGGGTAGACCAAGCTGTTAAAAATACCCCATCAGCAATTGCAGACACTTCATCAATGGCAATATGACATTGATTAATGTTCACCGCAGATAACGAGGTTGACTGACTCATAGGCACACTGACTTTCACCCGAATACTATCGGTAGGAATAAGCGAGAATAATTGCACTCCAGCACTGTAGGGGCTATTGAGATAATTAAGATTAACAATGCCCGCCACAGGAGCCATGACCACCAGCGATTCAGTATCTGCATCAATGCTTTGCACCATCTCCATAAAGTGCTGCATGTGTTCGTATTCAAGGTGAGCACTAAAGTAATCTTGGCTGATCTCGCGCCACTTATCTGAGCCAATGCTGCCATTTTTTAATAAAGGCAAATTACGGTCATAACGCTGCTTAGCTAGATCGTATAGGCTTTTGGCCGCCTCTATTTGAGCTAAAAAATGAAACACTTCCGGTCCAGTTAATCTGACAATGGCTTGGTCTTTGGTGACAACTTGCCCCTGTCCCACTAAAAACGTGACTTGCTGAATATTTTCAGGCGTCATAACCCAATAATCGTTACCGGGTAAACGGGCTATTTGTGCAGGAAGAGGGCTACCTTCATAACTGGCCACTTTTTTAGGCGACATATAACTCACGTCTAAGTGACCTAACTCGCTAAGAGATATGGTTTCAGCACTAACAAACGCCGATGATAAACCGATTGTGATACATAAAAGGCTGGTGCCAAATTTGGCCATCATAATGAAATCCCTAAAGCTTGCAGTTGCTGAGAATGAAGTTGTTGCTGGGCCACTTGGTTAAGTGCTAAACGCGATTCGGTATCTAATGCATCCATGTAACGGCGTAACCAAATTTCATAACCCATTTGGTTTTGGTCTTTTACCTTGGCCAAATCTTCAGTGATGGTGCGACTCAGTGATACCCCTCGTTGTAACAAGGCCTGCTGTTTTCTGAGATTATGCTGCTGTAATAACAGCTTTTGTGATTGATTTTTGAGTTCCAGATACAGTCTTTCGCTATTGATGCGTTGATCTTGATAATCTTTCTGCCAAACCGACAGCTCACGTTGAGATAAAGCAGAGCCAAAACCGAGTGGAATACTGATCCCAACACCTAAATGCTGGTCGTTAGAGAGATCACCAGCCGTTTCCTTTGCGGTTAATGACACAGTCCACGGATCTTGTTCACCCGCTTGCTGGCTTGTCATCATGATGTCTTGAAACTGTTGTTGCAGCGACTGTAATTGCCACAAAGGATGCTGCATCAATACCACATCAGCACCATGAATAGATTGCACGTCTAATTCAGCCATATTATGGCCACTTTCTTCTATATTTTCGGGGATCTCACTCAAACCCGTGAGTGATTGAAATAATGCCATTGCTTCATCTTGTTGCTGTTTTAGTTCAATCTGCGCTAAATCAATATCCACGCGTTCACGATCTAATAGCAATAAATTGACTTTAGGAAACTCACCCGCAGCAGACAGTTGTTTTTGCTGCACATGTAACTGTTCTAATAGTGATGCTTTACGTTGCAGTTGCTCAGACCTAACTAAAGCGATGCGGAAATCCCACATGCTTTGTCTAAGCAAACCAGATAAATATAATTTTTGAAGTGCCACCTGCTGCTCAAGCAGAGAGCTTGTTAACCGTTTTAATTTGTTATCGCTTTGGTGCAAACTAAAAGATTTAATGGGTAAGTTAAGTGATACTTCTTGTTCATAAATGTTACTATTATCCAGATCGCCTAGGTAACTTAAACTAATGCTCGGTAAGCCCGTCAACCAAGTCGAACTGCTCAATTGTACTGAGCGGTTATCGTTGAGTGGCATGGCATTAAAGGTGGTCTTGTTTAATCGCGTTTGACTTAACTGCAACAGTGGTGACAGGTCATTGCTTGTAGCGCCATAGCTATAAGAGCTAATCGCTAACGCAATAATAAGACATATTTTGATACTAAACTTCACGGCAGACATATGTGATTTCACTAACCCAAAAGATATAGTTAGACTATTATCTTTAGGTAGAGAACACATGGGGAGTATGTATCATAAATGCCGTTATGGTACATATGTACCATAATGTAAACTCATGATTTTAATGCGTAATCACTTACCCTTTTTAGTTTTATTTACGTAACACACTCATTTTTGGACCGCTGTCATGAGAAAAGATGTATTCATTATTATACTGCTACTGCTAATCACCTTGTTTAAGTTGTTCGACATATTTGCCGATTTTCAACTGGACATTCCCGCTTGGCACATTGCCCAAGAAGCCATGCTGGTATTGTTAACGATTGCAGCGAGTATTTTTTTAGGTTATGACCTGATCCGCAGTTCTCGCCAAGTCAAAGCACTCAAATCGAAACTTAAAAAAGCGGATAAAGAAATCGATCACATGTCAGCACAAATGCGATCTGCAAGACAAGAATATAGCATAACAATCGCAACACAATTCGATGCATGGCAGTTTACCAAAAGTGAACAACAAGTCGCTTTATTACTGTTGAAAGGCCTCAGCTTTAAAGAAATTGCCGAGGTACGACTCACCAAAGAAAAAACGGTCCGCCAACAAGCATCAACAATTTACAGCAAAGCACAAGTTGACGGCCGCCACACCCTATGTGCCTGGTTTATGGAAGATTTTATTCAAGAGTAATACTCACTAAGCCCAAAAAAATATAGGTCCCTGCTTAAAAATATTACAGGGTGAATAACGTAGTAGTCAGCATCATTATTTTAGCTTTTGCCCTTCGTCTTCATTATCCGTACATGCTTAGATCCCGGCTTAAATGCCTTATTGGGAGGGATCCATTTTTGACTTTTGACTTTTGACTTTTG
>NZ_JACJDU010000054.1:0-29962 GCF_014163715.1 Shewanella sp. SR44-4
ACGAAGATAAGCATCGTTGGAAAACAAAAGCGATGCATGATGAATACATCGATGCTTGAGGCGGTATTAAAGGCTGGTTTTGGTGCTTAGGTTAAAAGTTAAGCACTCATGCGGTGGCCCTGGTTTACTGTTTGGTATTACAGGTATAATCGGTGTAGTAATGGCTTACATCAATAAAGGTGATGCCCCTGAGTGGTTAAAAACCCATTATCAGTTTCAAATTAGGACTTTTTGGATTGGTGCTATTTATATCTTCTTAGGCTCAATTTTATCCTTAGTTATCATTGGGTGGTTTGTACTCTTATTCTGGGCGGTTTGGCTAATAATTCGCTCACTCAAGGGCATGAAAGCACTTGAACTGGAAAAACCAATTGAGAACCCTACTGGTTGGTTATTTTAAAAGCCTAACAACCTAACAAATAGGGATCGGCTGCGTTAAGCTGCGTCCTTATCCCAAGTGTTGAACCAGCCTTAATACTTGGGATATTACTCTTTATCCACTAAATAACAGATCAAGAATGGAAGCAAAAAAAGCCACCCGATTATTTGCAATAAAAATGGGTGGCTTGATTGATTTTTGTCAAAAAACTGTTGAACTAAGCCGTTGCGCGGAGCCTTCAATTGAGTGTATAACCCTCATTGAACCAGCCAAGCTTAAAGATGTATGAAAATACGATGAAAAGGAATTTCAATGAAAAACTTATCTACTACTCGATATCAATTGACTCGAAACTGCTCTGTAGCCCAGAGTTAGCATCAAAAAAAGCAAATTCCTATAGCATGAAGCATGCCCATTAACTTGGACTAGTCATCGGCCAAGTCCAACAAGCGATTTATGTCTTGCAAACAGCGCAACGCATAAATACTAAAACGTTATATTTTAAGGAGCGTTCAGTGAAAAAAAGTAGAGTTGGATTGGCGACGATATTGATATTGTTAATCAGTGCATGTTCATCTATCAGCGAGCCTGAAGTCAAAGAAGTGATGAAAGCTGAGCAAAGTAACCCTTTAAAGGTAAAAGATGCTTTAATTGCCACTTTTGTTAAAGCACCAAAACCTAAGGTTGGGACACAACAAGAAGATGTGAAAAGTTCTTTATTGTCTAATTCAGCTTTAGTTCTTCAACAAAATGAAAAACTTATTGTTGCACGGTTTTATACAAAAAATTCACAGCTGGAATCAATATATGAATATTGTGATTTAGAGTATCATTTTTCATCGTTAAAGTTTGTTCTTGGCCCATATGTTACTGGTGATTGTAGTTCAATCGTTATTAATGCAACTAAAGTAAATTAAAATATAACATATATGAGCCTCCCGCCATTCAATAGGCGAGCTTAGCTTATTTGGCTGCTTTTGCAGTCAAATTTAAATCAATCAACAAATCCACCTACTTCGTATGCTGGTTAGCAGTCAATTCGTCGTGTATTTAGACATAAGAGTACTAAAGAATGGCCACTCATAATTGTTGGATCTAGCACTAAAACAATAATATTTTTTCCCGCTTAATATCAATTAAGCACAGCTAGTGCTGCGTTGGGTTTACCTCATTGCTCACCATTTCCCACTATTCTTCAGTTTGTTGATGATTTTCGTTCAATTTTTACATTTGAATAGTCAGAAAGCTATCGCAATCAACGCTAAAAGCAGTTATGTTAATTGTCTTAAAAATGAATGGCATAGATTTGCCTTGTTGCAAAAGGAAGATTCGAAATGAATGATGTTGCATTAGAAGAAAAACAACATTTTGTTAAAAAACTATTTTCCGGTAGTTTTAGATTAGCTGATGTCTTTTGGGCTGGATTCGTTTTAATAAGTGTAATTATTAGTTTAATTGTTTCAAAATTAACAACGGTAGAGTCGCTAATTATCGGAGATTGTTTAAAGTCCGTTTATTTTATCTTGATTAGTATTGCTGTCTGGAAGTCTGCGAGTACATATCAAGGGAAAAAAATATGGTCTTTTTTAGCTAAAATTTGTTCAATACTAACTATTTTTGGCAGTATTTTTGCTCTTGGATCTTGGGCTATGTATGTTTCTTCAAACTAGCAACATAATTTGGTGTTGAACTAAGCTGTTGCGCGGAGCAAAATGATACTTCAATAGATTGAACTACAGTTATTGAATTAACTAGACTTAGAAAAGATGTGTTGGAACACCACAATGGCAAGGGAATTTCAATGAAATAAGTACAAATCAAGCCTTGTAATCAATTCAAAATTGCTCTTCAGCCCAGAGCCGATATCAAAAAAGAAAACTCCTTTAGTATAAAACTTATCAATTAACCTTGACTCGGCATAGGGCAAGTCTACCAAGCTGTTTGCGGCATGCAAAGTGCGCATCGCACAAATGCTAAAACGTTATGTGCCAAAGAGAGGCTCAAGTTTTGCGTAATTATTACATCGTCTTATTCTTTATCGCTTCTTTATTTGGATGTGGACAAAAAGCTGAATCAACTTCGGAACAGGTTGAGAGAAATATTGTTCAAAGCTTGAAAGTTGGAGGTGATGCTAAAGCTATTGAGAATTATCTTAACGCCCAAAATATCCTTTTCACTTATGACAAATACACCAATAGATTTCAGGGCATAATTCGAGATGAAAGCTCAAGCTTACATGCTATTACTATTTCAATTGTATTGGATAATAAGCAGAGGTATATCAACGTTGAAGTTAATGATAGCTACACTAGCTTGTAAGGAGCATAACAAATTACCTAAGTTAGTCACAAAAAGCCAAATCGAAGATAATAAAATGATAGATGCCGATGAGTTAGCGAGTATCCAAAACATGGATGTTTTGGCTAAGCTCACATGGAAGCTGATTTTGAAAATCAACCGCCAGCGTCTCGCTTAATCATCTGCACTATGAGTTTCTCTTTCCCATCAATATTATGTCGTCATTATCTGTTTGTTATTGAGCACTTGCTTACCCTGAAATAGCGCTCACTACTATCTCTACAATCAGCTCTACAATAAGCTACTCAATCAACCCCACAATCTCCACGCTAACCCCGATGCGCGTGATGTCGCTTGTTTGCTGGCTTTTTCAAATATCATATTCGTGCCTAAACAATAAAAATGGTTTTTAGCGCGGGTGATGGCGGTGTAAAGCAGTTCTTTACTGAGTAGCTGCCATTGGGCGGAGCTGGGTTTATGTGGCAATACAAAGCTGACTTTATCAAACTCGCTGCCTTGGCTTTTGTGTACTGTCATGGCGTAGCAAGTGTCGTGGCTGGGTAAGCGTGCGGGTAATACTTTAAGCAGGCTGCCATCGGCCATAACAAAATGGGCCATTAAGCGACTTGGCTTAGTGCTGTCTTGCAAGATTAAACCAATGTCGCCATTAAATAAGCCTAAGTTGTAATCGTTACTTTGAATAATGATCGGTCGGCCTAAATAGAACTCATTTTGGGGATTAATCAGTTTGGCGTGTTTAAGGCTGTCGGTGATGGCGATATTCATTCCCTCAACCCCAAACTCTCCAGCTCGCATGGCACACAAGACTCGATATTGGTTAAAGCTGTCGATGATGGTTTGTTCAGAATGCGGTAGTGTTATGGCGCAGTCCTGTCGATCCGCTTGATCGATAATGGCCTGTTGATTTATCCTTTGCTGATTTTCTTGTACCAAACTTAGATACTCACCATAAGCCTGTACCGATAATGCCAATAACGCTTGTTTACCTGTGTTATCTCCCTGGGCATTATGCTGATGTTCAAACCAATTCAATTCGGCATGATCATGTTGCCATACTTGACGAATCGCATGCACATTTGATTGATTAACCGCATTGGCTAATAACCCAATACCTGCATCACCTTTAAAACGATGGCTGTGCATCAACATACACAAACTGTCACCAATTTTAGGCTGTTGATGAATAAACTGACTGACATTTTGTTGGGTTAATTGCTCAATGAGCTTTGCCTGTGCTGCGCTGTAACGCATTGACCATGGCGATGCCTCATGCTGATTAGCTTGTTTTAAGCCAACACAAATATCGGCGAGCACTGCGCCAGCTTCTACTGATGCGAGTTGATCTTGGTCGCCTAACAATATCAAACGGCCATGAGACGGCAGGGCGCTGAGTAATTTGTACATCATGGGTAAGTCGACCATCGATGCTTCATCAACCACCAGTAAATCTAAGCGCAACGGATTATCCTGATGATGCCTAAATTGATACGAGTTTGGGATAACCCCCAATAATCGATGCAATGTTGAGGCATCTTCTGGTATTTGTTTTAGCGAATCAGTTAATACTTTCGCCAATGCAGGGTCGCTCACTTGGGTTAGCTGTTGCAGTAAACGATGTTTAGACGCCTTGATCGATTCACTCAGCCTTGCTGCAGCTTTACCTGTGGGCGCGACTAAACGGATGGTTAGCGGCGATTGGGTTAACAGTAACAATAATAGTTTAGTTACTGTGGTGGTTTTACCGGTTCCTGGGCCGCCGGTGATCACCGCTAATGCTTTGGCCAACGCTGTTGCAGTGGCTATTTTTTGCCAGTTAAACGGGCTGCTATTGCTGTCTTCTGCGGTAAATAAACATTCAATGAGTTGCGGCAGATTACTGTTAGCTAGGTCGATTTCAATTTGTTGATTGGCTAATTGGATCAACTTAGCCGCCACTTGAGTTTCAAAGAAATGGTACTTATTTAAATATAAGCGCCCATGTTCAAAAATCATCGGTTTGTTGTCACCGGGCTGGCCGACGGCATCAAATAGCGCGATTTGTTCAATTAATTGTTGATGGTTAAGCTCAATCCGACAATTGATTTCAGCGTTGCCACGGTTGTCTTCTGCCATGGGATTGGCTAAATCAATTTGCTCGATGACTAAACAACTGTGCTGATTCGACAATTGCTGGCTAAGCATAGCGCAAACAAGCAAGAACAGTTGCGGCTGTTGTTCGCTTATTGCGGGATCGTTATTGATGGTTTCAATACTGGCCAGCTCTAAAGCAAAATGACGATCGAGTGCGGTAATGAGCCGCTGTTCTTGCCAAAGGTGCAATAACTCAGTGATTGGATGGGTGAGTATTAGCATGATGACGTCTCCGGCGCACGATTGTCTGTATTACCTGAAAATAAGCGGTCGAGTTGTTCGATTAATGCTTGCGGTGGTTTGTCATAAAACACCCCCGCGCCAGGATGCTCAGGATGCATGCCGCGTAAAAACAGGTAATAGCAGCCGCCAATATGTTGCTGATAATTGTAGTTTGGTAATCTAAGCGATAAGTAACGATGCAATGCCAAGGTATACAAGATGTATTGCAAATTATAGCGATGAGCATCAATGGCTTTAGCCATGGCTGAGCGAGTGTAGTCGCTATAGTTATCGCCCAAATGGTTAGACTTATAATCGGCAATATAAAATTGGCCCTGGTGCTCAAAGGTTAAATCGATAAAGCCTTTTAACATGCCTTTTAAGGTATCAAAGTCGAGTCCGGCGACATAACCGTGCTGCTGCAAAATATGATTTAATTGCGATGCTTGTAAGGTTGAAATAGGCAAGTAAAACTCCATTTCGACCATTTTTTGCTTCATGCCTAATTGGCTTAATATCAGTGATGTGTCCTCTGACGATGGCTTGATAAACAGCGGCGCGGCCAATATTTGCTGATACCAGTCCATTAGCGGTTGTTGCCATAGGGCTTCGTCAAATCCATATTGTTTCATGGCTTTTGTTAGTGCTGGTGTCAGCTCGGTGTCTGCCTGGGTAAAATCAAACAGTTCTAACACTAAATGCATAAAACTACCGGCATTGGCACCGCGTTCAAAGGTAAAGCGATCAAGTACGGGTTCGCTGGTGAGTTCATCTTGTAACTGTAATTGGATTAACTCATCGGTGAAGTCTTCATCGTCGGCACCGGGCGCGACTCTCTCGTGAGGCAGATGTTTCACCAAGCCAGAATAACTGCCCACGCGCCACGCAAGGCTCTGTACTCGAGTGACTTTTTTGGCCGCTAGCGGGTCATTATTATCGTGGATATCGGCGAGCACTGAATCGTCAATATCGTTGCCTAAGCATTCCACACTCATTGCCGGTAAGGTGGCAATTGCATTCACTTTGACTTGAATAAGGGCAAAGTCAGTTTTCTTGTCGGTAATGCCCAGTAGATAACCGATACCTGTTTCATGTAATTGGCTGCTGATCCCTGCCTTTAATTGGCGGCTTTGGTTGGCAATATACAAATAACACACGTAAACCGGTCGCGTTAACGCCACATACAGTAGGCGTAAATCTTCAGCGAGGGTTTCTTGTTTGAGTTGTTCCCAGCCTTCATCGGTGGCGTCGATATCCCAAATGAGCTGCTCATTTTTATGGTACATCATCGGCGCAGGGCGTTTTTTATTGCCGCGGGCTAAGCTGACAAACGGCACAAAACAGACCGGATATTCTAAGCCCTTACTTTTATGAATAGTGACAATTTGCACCAAGTTCTGTTCGCTTTCTAAGCGCAATTGCTGCTCATCACCGCCATTGTTACCAATCAGTTGTTGTTCGTACCAATTGATAAGGGCGCTGCTACCATCTAGCTCAGTGGCCTTTTGCTGCAGTAATTCGGCTAAATGCCTAAAGTCGGTTAAGCGTCTTTCTCCTGAGGCTTTAAGATCTGCTGCGTTGTCGTCATCAGCATCATTAAAGCTGTTGTCACTATTGCTGCTATAACTGTTGTCATTATTGCTGCTATCACGGTGAGCATTAGCGTTATGTTTATCAACACTATTGATGTCAGCCGTGACAGATTGCGACAGATAACGATGGATCAGTTTAGTTTCGCTGGCAAAGTTAAGCAGCGCAGGCATAACGCCGCGTTGTTGCCACAACTGATGCCAATGAGTGAATTGATCTAATACCTGCTGACGTTGTTCTTCATCTTGGTTAAATTGATGGATCCGCTGGGCATTAAAACCAACAAGCTCAGTGGCCAGCGCGGCGCGGATAGCACGTTCATTTTTAGGCGTGGCTAAGGCATACAATAAAATAGCCATTTCACGGGCTTCAATGGTGTTAAATACACTGTCTCGGCTTAAAAATACCGCACCAATTTTACGTGCTGATAATTCCGCTTTCATCACGGCCGCTTCGTTACGGTCGCGCACCAATATGGCAATGTCTTTGGCAATGAGCGGTTTAGCTTCCTGTTCAAGGCTGGTATTAACTCGGCATAATCCCTGTTGCGCTTCGGTGAGTAAGCGCTTTATTTCACTGGCAGCATCAGCTGCTAGGCGTTGTCTTGCGGTAGTTTTGTTTAAGCCATTTACATCGTCTTCGGCTAATAAGCGGATCCGCAACGCCGCTGGATTGGTTGTGGCTTCACTCAGGTGTTTATTGGCTGCCGATGATGGGGTTTTAACAATATCATAGGGGATAGCTTGGCTAATAAACGGGTCTTGGTGTTGGCTGAAAAGCTGATTAACACCATTGACCAATTGAGTCGATGAGCGGTAATTGGTGTCAAGATTATAATGGGCCTGTGTTTGTTGGCGCGCGGCAATATAAGTGTAAATATCGGCGCCACGGAAAGCATAAATAGCCTGCTTAGGATCGCCAATCATTAATAAACTTAAGCGCCCCTTGTTAGCATCATCATCGTTGTTGTCATTACCAATGTCGTCATTACTTTTACTGTCATCATTTTGGCTGTGCACAGTGGTATCAGCGGCTAAGTCCAGCTGTGATGCTAACGGCTGTTGATACACCTGATTAAAAATGGTGAATTGCAGTGGATCGGTGTCTTGGAACTCATCAATTAATGCGACCGGAAAACGCTTAGCAATAGCATGGGCTAGGGTGATTGGATTTTGGCTGAGCGCCATGGCTAAGCTGAGCAATAGGTCATCGGGTGTCATTAAATTGCGTTGCTGTTTTTGGCCAGCAAAGCGTTGGCGAATTCCCTCACGGGCGCGCACTAAAAATGACGGAATAAGCTGATTAATCAACTCAAGTAAGCGCTCAATATGCTCAAGTAACGGCGCTTCAGCAGCACTGGGGATAACGCCCCCTTTATTGAGTTTAAGCTCTGATAATGCCAATTGCTCCAGCGCTTTTATTGGCGGTAATCCTTGACCGAATTTCACCCAGTTACTAATGCTATCAAACAGTTGGCTAAGTTTAGGGTAGCCGTCGGCGCCTTTGCCAAAACGTTGACCGTTTAATGGCAGCGATTGCAATAATTCAAGGGTGCTGTCGTGCAGGCTTTGCCACAATAAAGTAAAGCGGCTGATACTTTGGCTTAGCTGTTGTTGTAGGGTTTCAAAGGCCAGAGGCTGCTTTGACAATACCGCTTGGCTTGCACCTAATAACGGTCGCAGCTTTTGCGCTAACACATCAGGTTCGGCAAACACATCACTAATGGCTTGGGCTAAAAAGGGCGGTAATGGATAACACACTTCACGCCAGAAATCGCGCACTGCATGGTGTAAAAACTCACTGTCGTCGAGGGTGAATTCGGACTCAAATAGCAATGACGACTCAAATGCCATGTCTGACAATACGCGTTGGCAAAAGGCATGAATGGTAAAAATGGCCGCTTCATCTAACGACTTTAACGCTAAGTCTAAGCGTCTTAACGCAATAGGACGTTCATCTTCCGAGGTGTCTTGGTAAAGCTGTTCAATAAACTCATCATTCACGGCTAAGCCTAAAAAGCGTTTAAACGCTAAGTTAATCCGTTTACGAATTCGGTCTCTGAGTTCTTCTGTGGCGGCGTTGGTGAAGGTTACCACCAAAATTTGCTCACAACTTAACGGTGCTTTGCCACCATGGCCTAACAATAAACGTAAATATAAACCAGAAATAGTATAGGTTTTCCCTGTACCAGCACTGGCTTCAATTAAGCTGGAACCGCTAAAAGGTAAGGTGAGGGCATTAAGCGGTGTCACGGTAATAGCGTCCATTAATGCGCTCCTAGTTTAGCTGCGTTGGCGATGAGTTGCGCTTGAATATCGACCGCGGTGCCACTGACAAAAGTGTCTAATTCTGCCAATTTATCTTTGTGATACTGGCTTAACATGGGTTGCAGCAAATGGATGGCTAATGCCCCAAACCTAGCTTCGCTAAAGTCTTCTGGGAAATGGAATAAACGCTGGTTATGTGGATCGTGCCCTTCGCCGAATTGGTTTTGGCCGTCATCCCATTTTTGCTGGGCTTTAAGCAGCTTTTCTTCATGGTCGCCATCGGTTTCAACATAGGCGAAAGCCGTTTTAGGCATAAAGCACAAGGGTTGAGTTTGCCCCTGAATAAAACCACTGATAAAGCGCAGGAGTTGTGCCTGCGCTTGTTCAGCAGTAATAGGCGCAAAGGCATGGAAATGGCCAATGTCGAGTAAGTAACTGAATTGATTTTTACCCATGCCCGAGGTAGATGAATTGGCCATGGCGTTGATGCATAAATGACGTAAGTACACCCGAATAAAATCTCGTCCGTGGGCTGTGCCGGGGCGGTAATTGACTAAGCCTTTAGGCAGAATGTCGTCAATACGGCCGACAAGATTGACTCGCACGGTGGACGATTGGGTTGTATCTGCTTGTGCTGGTAAACCCTGCACAGATAGAGCATGCGCTGGAAAATTCTGGGTCGGTAGATCAAAGTTAAGATCCACATTCAGCGTGTGCATGGCTTGTTGGTCTTGTAAAAACTGCACCCGATTAATCAACGGCGATATATCGCGTAAATATTGGTTAATTAGCAAGTCGTCGAACGGCGCCATGGGCAATTCACCGCTGGTTTTGAGCTTACTGAGTAATTCGAGATCTGGGCTGTCGAGTTGATGTTCAATGGCATTGTCGAGCATGCGTGATTGCAATAAATAACGCTCGAGTGCATTTAAGCTAAACGGTTCGTCATTGTCATCGGCTTGAATATCCAGTGATAAATCGACTTTTAAACTGCGGTTGAAAAAGAATTGCGCTGGATTACGATAAAAACGGATTAATGCCGACAATTCGAGTTCGACCACTTTAATGCCTTCGCTATTAATATGAGTATGGGCAAACACTTCATCTGCCTGTTCAGCCGACAAAGGTAATGCTTGCTCAAAAAAGTGATTGTTAATGGTCGCATTGGCTGGTGGCGGGCACCATTGGGCATTAAAGCTATGTTGCAGCTTATTCACACTATGCGCAGATAGTGGCGTTTCTCGGAAAAGTTTAGCGTCAAACGGCTGCAAAGGTTGTGCTTGAATAAGCTGTGCCAGTACGGTTTTATCGGCATCATCAAGGTTGATTTCGGCTTGTTGTTCAAGCTGTTGCTGTAAGGATTGCGGTAGGTAGCTGAGTTGGCAATATTCGACCAATTCAGACACTAGCATTGAGGCAATGCGCTCAGCATTATCGCGCTCACTGTGGCCAATATAACTGATGTAAAGTTGCTCTCTGGCCGACAGTAATGCTTCTAAGAATAAGTAGCGGTCGTCTAATCGGCGCGAGCGGTCACCTTTTTTAGGGCCAAAATGCGCCATTAAATCAAACCCGACAGGATGTTGTACTCGCGGATAGACGCCGTCATTCATTCCCAGTAAACACACCACTTTAAAGGGGATTGATCGCATTGGCATTAAGGTACAAAAATTCACGCTACCAGCAAGGTAACGCTGGCCGACCCGAGATTCGGTTAAGCGGTGATTAAACCACTGCTTTAGGACTTCAATATCGACTTGGCCTTGATGACCGGCGCTTTCAAGCTCAGTGTCTAGGGTGACTAATGCATCTCGAATGGCTTGAATTTGTTCACGCTCATCATCTGTGGTGTCGTAGCAATCGGCGAGTAGTTGTTGTAATTGTTCAAGGCGCTCTGCGGTGCTGTAATCATTGGCAAATAAGTTGAAATAGGTGTCGATGGTTTCTAAAAAGTTGAGCAACTTACCTAATGCCTGCGATGACTGACCTTCAATACCTTGCACCATTAAAGTATCGCGATAAATATCGGCATCGTCGTTAAATGCGTAGCCCAGTATTAAACGCTTAATACCAAATGCCCATGAGTTTTGCGTAAAAGGCTGCACGCCTAGTTGGCTACGAGTTTGTTCACTGCGGCCCCAACGGACATTCGCATCGTCTAGCCAGCGGCGGATTAATGACAATTCATCATCATCGAGTTGGAAACGACGCAAAATAGCAGGCACTTCTAAAATACCGATAATATCAGTGAGTCCAAAGCGACTTTGATTGATATTTAGCAGGCTTAAAAAACTATTAATCAGCGGCGACTCTTGCGCTGCGCCCCTGTCGGCAATGGCGTAGGGAATGTAGTAATCGCCTTTTTGCGGATTTTTGTCGGCAAAATACTGACTGTTGGCGGTGCCAAATACCGCATCAATATACGGAGCATACGCTGCGACATCGGGCATCATGATCACGATGTCTTTAGGGCTTAAGTCGCTGTTGTTTGATAACAATTCTAAAAGGTGATCATGTAAGGTTTCAACTTCGCGCAGGGCACTGTGGCAACTGCGTAAGGTAATTGAGTCATCACTTGGCAATAAGGTGCGGCGGGCATGAATGTCTTGATACAAACTGGCGTTTGGCCCTAATGGCTGGCCGAGTGTTTCCATTTGTAAGATATCGTATTGCACCCCGTGCAGCAGATTATTCGGCTCGGGCTCAACATAACAGTCGTAACCAAAATCGGTGTGTTCTGGCGGCAGAGACAGTAATAAATCCAGCAGTTCGCGGCCCATTTGACCATTATTGGCCAGTATAGGGTTACCCACTTCGAGTTTGTCTTCCCAGTCTTGGTCGAGTTGTTTTTTGTTGGCATATTGCAGCGCCATGCGGGCGCGGGTTTTCGGCTCAATAATATCGCCCCAATAATGCTGGCAAGGGCTGAGAGACAACATAATGACATCAATGCGACTGGCTAAATGGTACAGCACATCGAGGGTTTGTGGCGGCATGGACGAAATACCAAACACGTATAACCGCGCGGGCAACATCGATAAATCGGTATCTGGATTAGCCAAGGTTGCAATTAAATCGGCATGTAAATTGGCGCGATGATAATGGCTGGCGTGCAAATGATGTTGGTTATAGTCGATTAATGCTCGCCACAGGATCGGTTGCCATTGCTGGTTTTCATCTAATGCTAGGCGGTTGTCTAGGCTCGATAATGGCTGGTTTTGCTCCCACGCTAAAATCCACTCAGGGCGATAGACTAAGTATTGGTCAAAAATATCGGCAATGCGGCCACACAGTTGAAATAGCTTAATTGCATCATGAGACTGATTAAGCTGCAATATGGCGTGGCTGTTTGTTGTATGAATATTAGTTTCAGTATCAGTATTCGCGTTTACATCGGTATCAAGAATATCTGTAGCAGCAATATCAGTTGTGGTATCAACTTGAGGCAATAAGTACTGTTTGAGTGGGCTAAAATCTGGGTTATCTAGCAGACTTGGTAATAAGTCCATTAACTTCCACGTCATCGCCGCTTTGGTAAAAGCGTTATCTTTGGGTACATCGGGCAGTAAATCATGGCATAACTGCCAGGTAAAACTCGAGGGTAACGGGAACGATAATGCGGCGGCGATACCATTGTGTTTAGCGATTTCTAAACGCAGCCAAGTCGACATCCCCGGGCTTTGAACTAACACATGCTCACTGGCTAATAAACTAACGTTATCTAAACGAATAGCCAACAGTTTGGCCAGTTGTTCAGATAACACTTCCATCTGATTAGATTGAATTAAAGTAAGCATGGGCGACCCGCTAATTTGAGATTAATTCATTCTATGGACTCTGCCTTAAATCATCAATCAAAACCGTTAATAATCAGGATGATTGCTGATGTTGTGCACAAGTTCAATTGCGTAACAGCCGTAAGCGTAATCGGCGATATAACTGCCTAAAGCGTTGCTGCTGTTGCTGGATTTGTAATTCCGACAGTGGTTGATATTTAAGTGCTACATAGGCACTGCTTAGGGCAGTAAAGTCCGCTGCCACTTGAGGGGTAAGGGCGCTTAAATGTGCGTTAACCGCTGCGGCGTAATCAGACGCTGCTTGACCTTGTTGACGGGCGATGCCTTTTTTCGCTAAACGTTTGCAAATGAGTTGATAACGTTTATTAAGCGGATCTTGGTGGCGATCAACATTGAACAAACCGGCGTAATAGGCAATAACCAGTGCGATAATGATAAAGCTAACAATCATCAGTAAGGCTATTTTGGTGCTGCTAACATCACCCAATAACTTTGCTAATACTTGCTGTTTACGTTGTTCGTCAAAACCTAATACCCACACACTCCAGTAGTAATCGACACTGGCAAACTGCTGGCGTAATTCATTTAACCATGGGTATTGTTTCATGTGCAGCGTGCTAAAAGGGCTGTCTTGTAAGTAGCTGCTTTGGCTGTCAAAGGTGGCATCAAAGCCATCTAACACCCGCTGCGGTGCAATCATTGCGGTAGGGTCAAAACGTTGCCAACCTTGGCCTTCAAACCACACTTCGGTCCACGCATGGGCCATGTATTGATAAACACTGTAATAGCCCGCTTTAGCATTATAATCTCCACCCTGATAACCCGTTACCATACGGGTTGGAATGCCGCTAGCACGTGCCATAAACACTAGCGCAGAGGCGTAATGAGCACAAAATCCAGCACGGTTTTCAAACAGAAAATCATCAATTTGCTGCTCGCCGACACGGGGCGGGCTCAAGGTGTAGTAATAGGCTTGTTCAGCAAAGTAATTCATCATCGCATTAATGCGCGCTTGTGGATCTGGATAATCTTTGGCGAACTGCAAACCGAGTTTTCGGGTTTTTGGATTGCTATTGGCTGGCAACGCAAGGTTTAGCTGTTGGGTATTTGAGTCGAGTTTGAGACCCATGATCGTCTCAGGATATGAGGTCACTCTATAGCTCATTCGCTGATCGACAGGCCTTAACGAATATAAGCGATAATCTGCTAATTCAACCACTTGATCATTGCTGCTAAACGCTTCATCTAAGCCATATAGCCATTTTTGATGACTGGGTTCGCTAATGACCACATAGTCGATTTTTTTACTGCTAGCATTAGCAACGTTATTAGGGGCTTGGCGCATGGGCTTGTTAAAGTATGCTTGTCGCTGAATTTGTTGAATACTGGGGTCTTGACGCCAGGTTTTGCCGTCATAATTTTCCATCACCAGAGTACGCCAATACAAATCCTGATTGGCAGGTCCTAGGGTGCTGCCATCTGGATTATCAAAACCCACTCTAAAGGCTAATTCTGCTGAGCGAGTGAGCTTACTAATGTCACCAAATGACATTTCATCAGACAAACCTGTCTTGGCCGTTTTCATATTAGGCACTAACCATAATGGCCCAAGGCGTGGGAACACCACAAACAGTAATATGGCTAACGGCAGGCTTTGTAATATTATTTTAAGGCTAAAACTGAGGTTAGCGACTTTGTTCGATTTGTCTTGGTAAACACTTATTAATACGCCGGTATTGAGCACCGCTACCGCCAATAAGTGCAGGGTATTAAGCATGCTTTGTTGATCAAGCAAGGTCAGGCCGATAAGGAAATAGCCGACTAACACAATGGCTTTAACATCTCTCAGTTCGCGCATTTCAATATATTTTAACGCGTAACCTAAAATTAATAAGTTCACCAACGCATTGAGCAAACCGATTTCACTCGACACTAAGGCGAGGGTGGTTGCGGCGCCAATGGCCAAAGTGGTTACCAATAGTTTAGGCGGAGCGGCTACTTTGCCGAGAAAAATCCCCACGCGCCAAACAAAACAAATGGCACAAATACCAATGCTCCATAAGGTCGCTTGTTGATGCAAAGGGCTGAGGATGGCTACATTGGTGATTAACAACCAAAACAAGGTATTACGGCTAATGATGGCATCAAAGTTATCGGTCATGATGGTTCACCCACGGGTGAGGTTGCCACATTACCTGGATTAAAATTGGGATTCATATGTGTGGGTGCATGATAAGTTGCAATGGCGGTATGACAAGCCACTCGATGGGCTTCGCCTGTTTGCTGATTGATAATATGCTCATCCAGAATTAAGCCAAATATTTGCTGAGTTTGGCTTAACTTATCGACTTGCCATGCTAATTTACTGAGCTTGTGTTCAATGTCATTGCCCGATGTGTTGGCCAAGGTTAACCAAACGGGTAATCCTTCTGGCTCAGCAAATTCTTTGGATAACATGCCTTTGCCCTGAGCCCATTTTTTCCACGCCACTTGTTTAAGTGATTCACCGGGAATATAGCTGCGTAAGCCTTTGTAGTCGTCAACACCTAGGCGCAATTTACCGTGTTCATTGTGGTTATCATTATCGCTAATATGGCTTGCCAATTCGATATCACACATTTCTGGTTTAGCGAAAATAACATGATGAATGTCTAAGTCGACATAGGACCATGCGCGGCATAATCCTAACGGAAAGTAGGATGAGACTTTGATTCGCCCAGGGTTTAATTTGCCACGTTTAGGCTGTTCAAACGGAACAATCGCAATGGTTTGCTCGTGCATTTGTTTAACCCGAACATGGCGCTGGTAACTAAATTGCAAGCAAATTTGCTGGTGGGTGGTATCGGGATTATTTTGGCGTGTATGGCCGGTTAACATGATGGGAAATGGCATGCTGTCTTCGGCATAACCTTGCGGTGGCGTGACGGCATTAAATGTTAACCCGGCAAGGTTTTTATAGCTGTAAATTATGCAAGTATGGAACACACTGGCGAGCAATAAGCTTAAGCCAATCACCAAGTTATTTTGATAATTGGTGCCAAACAAATACAGTAAAACGATCAACCCAATCCACACTAATCCAAAACCACTGGGGAGAATAAAAATACCTTTGTGGCTGAGGGTAATTTGCTTTTGCGGTGGCAGGCGTTTACTTATCCACCTTGACCAGCGTTGGGTTAACGATGCTGGAATTAACCGACGTAACCGAGACGGCTTAATAGCGCCATTGGCATAGATTGCTGAAGAGTGCTTGTTTGCTGTCGTCGATTTAGCCATGTGCCTGCGCCGTTAACGTATTGGGTTGACGCTGGCGAGAATAGTGTCAGACAACGCTTGGCCTTGAAATTGACTACTGCTGCGAATGCGGTGTTCGGCAACCGAGGCAAATACCGCTTGAATATCTTCGGGTACCACGTACTGGCGTTGATTGATAAAAGCCCATGCTTTAGCTGCTTGTAGCAAAGCAATACTGGCTCGTGGCGATAACCCGTTAGCGACATTGTGTTGCCGAGAAAAATCGACCAAGGCAATTAAATAATTCAGTACCGCATCCGATGCCGACACTTGCGCCACTTGTTGTTGCAGTAGCATTAGCTCTTGCGGCGTTAAGCATTGTGATAATGATGCTGGTTTATTGGCTTGAGTGCGCGATTTTAACATGGCTAACTCGGCTTCTGCGCTGGGATAACCGATAGAAATACGCATCATAAATCGATCGAGTTGTGATTCTGGTAACGGGAAGGTGCCGGCTTGATCAACGGGGTTTTGGGTGGCAATAACAAAAAACGGTGAACTCAGCGGATGGGTGATGCCATCAATGGTTATTTGTTGTTCTGCCATAGCTTCAAGCAAAGCACTTTGGGTCTTGGGGCTGGCACGGTTAATTTCATCGGCCAACAACATTTGATTAAATATTGGGCCTTTATGAAAGATAAATTGTTGTTGTTCTTTGCTGTAAATGGACACCCCAAGAATGTCCGCTGGTAGCATGTCGCTGGTAAATTGGATCCGCTGGTAACTCATGCCTAAACTGCTGGCAATACCTTGAGACAAACTGGTTTTGCCCATGCCGGGTAGATCTTCAATCAGTAAATGACCTTTGGCGAGGATACAAGCGACGGCAAGTTTTATCTGCTCAGGTTTACCGAGCAATACTTGGCTTAGTTGGTTAAGTAATGTTTGAATAGTTGATTGCGACACGAAAACTCCAACTGTTAGTAATAAACCGTTGTGGGTTTATTGTAAATGACGGTTTGTAGTGATGGTTTGTCGTTTTATTCTAAAGCCATTTCTCGCTATGATTTCTCGCTATGATTTCTAGTTATGTTTTAGCGCTTCGGTTTCTAACTTTGATATATTGCCACGATTGCGCATTGCCTGATCCATATGGCCTATTGCATTAACCCACAAGTGGACTTCAATAATCAGCCAGTCTGTACCATATTTAAAGCATACGTTATCTTGCTGACGGGTGTGAAACAAAATACACCGCCACAGCGTGGCGGCTATTGCGAATAAAAACGAATAACAACTGCTAACAAAAACTAACTGCTAGCAACTAAAAAGGTAACTAACAATTAATCGTGCTTAATAACGGTAGCTGAGTTCTTTTGAACTAAACATTCCTTCACTTAACGATTTTTGCTGTTGGAATATCATTCGATAACTCAACACCGCTTGAACATATTCGCGAGTTTCAGTGTAAGGAATCGTTTCAATAAAACTCATCACATCTAAGCTGCCATTAGACTGTCTTAACCAACGTCTCACGCTACCAGGACCAGCATTATACGCTGCTGTTGCCAACACGCGGTTTTGGTCAAACTGCTTCAGTAACTCACTGTAATAGGCGCTGCCTAACATAATGTTCACTTTAGGGTCGTACAGGTCTTTTACGTTATTAAAAGATATTTTGTTCTTTTTGGCAGTTTGTTTGGCGGTAGCAGGCATTAATTGCATTAAGCCTCTAGCCCCCACACCAGAGGTGGCATACAGATAAAACGCACTTTCTCGACGAGAAATAGCGCGGATTTCGTCAATGTCTACCGAGAACTTTTTACTGGCTTTGAGGAACTCATCGTTAGCTGCCTCAGGAAAACGCAGTACAAGTGAATTCCATAATTTTCCCTGAATACTGGATTCAACACTAAACGCATGCCAGCCATTGCTTAAGGCAAATAGACCATATTGGGCGGTCATTTCACTGTTGTGGCGGCGCATTAAATACAGCCATTCGTTGCGAGCATCGATTTGCTTATCTAAAGCCATTAATTCGACTACGCGCGCCAAACCAGGGTCTTGGTTTAATGTTGCTTGCAACGCTGGATTAGGGGCTAAATTGTCGTCGTTCATCGCCAGAGGTTTGCCTAACGCTTCAGCCGCATTAAAACCGTAAAAATTACGCTCACCACTTAAGGTTGACTGTAATTGGGTTGCGCGGTTTTTGTCATGGCGCGAGGTCATTTTAGCTTGCCAATATTGCCAGCGAGAATCGACCTTACCTTGATCGCTCAATAACGCTAAATACTTTTCTACTGTGCTGAAGTCTTGCTCACGAATAGCCCAACGTAGGCGCATTTCGTATAAATCGTCCGATTTCAGTAATGGCAGCATGGTATCAATATGCGCCACCAGTTTGGCGTCTTGCTTAATCAGCGCTCGGCGGACTAAATAGCGATTGAGCTGGCGCGCTTCAAGGTCGCTGAAGCGGTTGGCTTTTTGATATTTAACGTACAATTTAATCGCTTGATGTAAATCCTTTTGCGCTAGCTTACGTAAGCCGGCATCAACAATATCGCCCACTATGGGTTTAGAGCTGGAAAACTTGTTCATGTGACGTAAAATATTAGGATCGCGATAAACCGACAATAGTAGTTTGGCTTCATTATCGTGTTGGGTGACTTTTTGCGATAAATAACTCAGCAAACTGGATTGACTAGCATTAAAGCTGAGCAACATCCGCGCCCAAATGAGCTCTTGGGTGCGATAGCCCGCTTTAGTCCATTGGTTTATCACCGCATCGCATTCATTGGGACGTGAATAGCCATGAACCCATAAACGTTCTATGCCTTTGTAAGCCATGGTTTCGTTACCAGCATCAAGTTGAGCCTGGTAGTAATAACACTGTAAGCGCACATCGTTAGGAGTGTCTGGCGCTATCACTAGAAAGTCTTGCCAACGCTGTTTTTTACCGGCATTGAGCAGGTAGCGATAACGCGCATTGTTATAAAGTGGCGTGGTATCAAATTGGTTGATGGCATTGAGCGCTTTGTCGCCAGGAGATTGCACTATGCTGTCGATTTTTGCGTGGTAATCAAGGTAAACCGTTAATGGATAGTCGCCGAGTTGGTTGCGAAGGGCTTGATACTTGTCGAGCTGTTTTTTATCCAGAGCTTGGCGAGCATCAAGATAGCGTTGCTGTTGTGAAGTCAGCGCATTAGCTTGGCTAATAAAGGCCAATGATGTACTAAGTAATAATGCGCCTGTAATTAAAGTGTTCGCCCAAGTTTTACGCATTTAAATGACAATCTCCGCCTCTGTATTTCGTTTGCTATCAGTATGTGTTTGATAAATGATTGCTAATAAGTGTTGCTGTAAATAAATATGTTACGGCTTGAGTGACTATTAACCTTGTTGCTTAAATAAAGATTAATCATCACTCATTTTATCGATTAACTATTACTGGCGTGCTTTTCGACTGACTCATCAAGTGCACGGTTGAGCAATTGTTTATCTAACTGCTTACTGGTGTCTACGCCTAATTGCTGCATGTAATGCGCTTGTCTAATGACGTTACCTTTGCCCGAAGACAATTTTGCCATGGCACTTTGATAGCTTTTATCTGCGGTATCTAGGGCGCGCCCGAGTTTTTCCATGTCTTCCAAATAGCCGCATAATTTGTCGTAAATACGACTTGCTTGTTTGGCGATATTTTGGGCATTTTGATTTTGGTACTCATAACGCCATATATTATTGATAGTACGCAAAGCCACTAATAAGTTAGTCGGACTGACCAGCATAATATTTTGCTCTAAAGCGAAATTGACTAAGCTTGGGTCGTATTCTATGGCCAGTAAAAATGCCGGCTCAATGGGAATGAACATTAGCACATAGTCCAAGCTCTTAAGGCCATGCAACTTATGATAATCTTTTTGACTAAGGCCTTTAATATGCTGCCTAATTGATAATGCATGTTCTTTTATGGCTTGGTCGCGAATAACTTTGTCTTCGCTATTAAAGTAACGCTCATAGCTAACTAACGACATTTTGGCATCGATTACTACGTCTTTTTGCTCGGGTAAATGCACAATCACATCGGGCTTAAAACGCTTGCCGTTATCGTCTTTTAAATCTTGTTGGGTTTGGTACTCATGACCTTCGCGTAAACCACTTTCTTGTAGTACGCGCTCTAAAATGACTTCACCCCAATTACCTTGCTGCTTGTTGTCACCTTTAAGTGCTTTGGTGAGGTTAATGGCGTCTTGGCTCATTTTTAAGTTGAGATCGCGCAAATTATCTAATTGATGTTTCAATGCGCTACGTTCAGATTGCTCATGAGTATACGACTCTTGAATTTGACGTCTGAAACCTTCTAATTGTTGTTTCAGTGGCCCGAGAACACCGTCAATTTGCGAGACATTTTGTTGTTTAAAGCTTTCACTGCGTTCTTCAAAAATTCGATTAGCCAGGTTTTCAAATTGCAGTTTAAGGCGTTCTTCAGCAGACTCGAGTAGCACGATTTTATCTTGTAATGACTTTTGCTCAGTTTCTGCTTTGACCAAAATCGTTTGTTGCACCGCGTTTGACTTGGCTAAGTTGAGCTGCGATTCCATTAAACGATGTTGGGTGTCGACCATTTGTTGCTCGACGAGGTTAACCCTGTCTGCTTTGGTTTCTGCGCTGGAAAGTTGGCCAATCAAATCTTCTATCTTGCTTTGCAGATGATTGCTGTGATCGATTTTATCATCGAGATTATCTTGTAATCTCGACATTTCTATTTGAACTTCGTTGAGCTGTTGAAGTGTTTGTTGTTCATGTTGAAGTTTAAGCTGCTCCCATCGTTTACGAGTTAATCGTTGATTGATTAGGGCGCCAATTAAAAAGGCAACAAACGCGACAGCAATCACAGCTGCAATTTGAGGAGGAGTTAACGACACTGCAAAAGGCATAACAAAAACCGATAGAAAATAATGGTTAAGGGTCGCACGGCTAATAAGCAGCTGCAAGGGGTAAACTAAGGATTTAATGAAATATTGTTGTTAATGATTAAATTTAAATCTACTCGCAATATTGGTGCGTACAGACAACTATGATGACATGCTCAGTGTGCTATTTTGCGAATAGATAAAGGTTAGCGGTTTTTTAGTTGTTTTTAACCATCAGCTGAAATAAAAATAGCTTTTTACCTGTCTATTGAGAGACGTAAGGCAGATTATAGTGACACTTGGCTGTCGACAAATATTTTAACGAGGTGATTTATGACCGGTAAAAAACGTTTTACTCAAGGCATACAAAAACGTGCTTCTTGGCATATTCCTGATAACCAAGTTACGCCTGAGTCGGTATTTAATGATCGTCGTAACATTATTAAAGCCTTAGGGTTAGGTGCCTTAGGAGCGAGTTTACCTGGTCAGGTTCAAGCCGGTATTTTTGATTTATTTGGCGAGCAAAAAGCACAAAATCCTTTTGTCACTCAAGGATTGCAATACGCCACACCTGCCAAATTTGTGTTACCTAATCCTAAAACCCCTGAAGACAAGGTGACTCGTCACAATAATTTCTATGAGTTTGGTACCAACAAATCGGACCCAGTTGATAATGCCCAAGGGTTTAAGGTTGATCCATGGACGCTAACCATCGATGGTTTAGTCGATAAACCGATTACCCTAGATTTACATGAGCTGACAACCCGTTTTGCCCTAGAAGAACGCACTTATCGCTTACGCTGTGTTGAAGCTTGGTCGATGGTGGTTCCATGGGTCGGTTTTTCGTTAGCTAGCTTACTTAAACAAGCCGGCGTGCAAAGTAATGCGACTCACATTGCTTTTGAAACCCTGTTTGACCCGGACCAAATGCCTGGACAAAAGAGTCGCTTAATGGGGGGTGGGATCCATTACCCGTATGTTGAGGGCTTAACGGTTGCCGAGGCAATGAATGATTTATCGTTTTTAGCCGTAGGCTTATATGGTAAAACCTTGCCGCCACAAAATGGTGCCCCAATCCGCTTAGTCGTGCCTTGGAAATATGGCTTTAAAAGTATTAAGTCTATTGTGCGTATTCGGGTGATGGATAAACAGCCTCCGACAAGCTGGAACCAATTGGCCTCGAGTGAGTATGGTTTTTACGCCAATGTAAACCCAGAAGTTGACCATCCTCGCTGGTCGCAAGCATCTGAGCGCAGTATTGGTGAAGGCGGCTTATTTTCTGCTAAACGTATTCCTACGCAAATGTTCAATGGTTATGGCGATTCAGTGGCCGATTTATACAAAAATATCGATTTGAGGAAGTTTTACTAATGCGGATAAGCCCTCGAGGTCTGTTTTGGTTAAAGGTGTTGTTGCATATTAGCTTTTTATTGCCAGCCTTTTATCTCGTGGCGCTAGTGTTAACAGACAATGCGGGCGGCGATCCGGTGCAGTATATTATTCACTATACCGGCATGGGCGCGATCAATAGCCTGTTAGTGACGTTGCTTATTTCGCCCATCGCCAAGCGTTTTAAAATAGCAGCGCTGATACAAACTCGTCGTTTGGTGGGCTTGTATGTGTGCGCCTATGCGCTGCTGCACATCAGTGCATTTATTAGCTTAGATTTGTTGTTTGCGTGGGGATTATTGTTTGAAGAGGTCATAAAGCGGCCTTATATTTTAGTTGGCGCGGCGACCTTGATTATCATTTTATTACTGGCGATAACTTCTCTGAACCGGATTAAACGCAGTATGGGTAAGCGCTGGCAATCATTGCACAATTGGATTTATCTGGCTGCAATATTGGCACCTATCCACTTTTATTGGTCGGTAAAGTCTGAAATTATTGAACCTAGCATTTATATTGCGCTATTTGCGGTGCTATTGTTTTACCGCAAAGACAGTATTTATAAATGGTTGAAGCCGAAAAAATAACCCAAGCTATGGCTAACGCCTCAATCTTTGATTGAGGCCGTTGGTTGAAAATGCCGCAAACACGGTAAATATCATCACTGATATCATGATAATGGCCAATCTTAACCAAGGCTGTTCGAGTGCAATGCGCATATCGATGAAATTGAACGTGGTTACCGCCCACACAAATATCACGCTGATCAGTAACCCCAGTTTGAGTAATGTACGCACAAATGAATGTCTAATGAACATCAGCAATGGCAAACAAATGGCGATAATAGCCATTATATGCTGATCGAATCGTAAGAAATGTGCGCCCAATAATAGGTAAGCCAAGCTAATAATGGTTACTCGCCACCACATACTAATTCTCCTCAATAACGTGCGATAACAAATGTCATCAGTAACGTAGTCAATAACATCATTGCCAGTATTACTAGCGTATTAATTGACCTTGACTGACGCAGCATAACGTTAAATGGGGGCCGAATCTTGAGTGTGGTTCACATATTACTTAATTACATCTGCTTAGAATATTAACGACTATCAAACCGATCTTTGTCCCGCTAACGGCATTGCGCCTTGTTAGCAAAACAAATGACCTTTATTTTGCAGCTTCTAAAGCGGCAATTTTAGCCCAAACCTGTTCTGATTCAGCCGTGAGTAATGAATAGGTTTTAATATCGCCTTTACGCTGGGCTTGCATGGCTTGTTCGAGTATTAAATCATAGCTTTTACGTAATTTTTTGACTGGGTCTGGCTTTAAAAATGAAAACATTGTGTAACCCTTAGTGATGATTATTTGCATATGGTACGAGTGCTGTGGGATTTCAGCCCAATATCATTCACGCTCTTTTCCACTATGTTCCTCGTTATGCACATCGTATTACTGAGGATACAGCGAGTTATTGCTCAAAGGATATTGTGGTTGCCCTTATGGATATTGATTCATTTTCACTATAAAAACAAATCATTACCGTGTTGGTAATGAACGGCATCGAAAGATTAGTGCTGCTAAATTATCGTTAGAGTTACTAACTCTGAGGTTAAAATAAAAATCGTTTCAGTGATAAATTATTATTAATTATCAATGTGATAGATTCTCTATCACTCACACTTTCAAAAACCTATTGCCGATAGGTTTTTAGTTTGACATACTATTGCGTACCTTGTTAAGAGAACTTTGTAATGCAATTAGGTGATCTAGAAAAGTTAGTACTTCAATTCCTTTGGTCTGAAAAAGAAGCCGATGCGAAGCGTGTTCATATTGCCGTTGGGATGAGTCGTGGTAACTCGTTAAACACGATTCAAACTACATTAGATCGATTATTTAAGAAGAGTCTGTTAAGCCGAACTAAGCAGGGGCATGCACATTTGTATACCGCTATAGTCGATCGTGAATCGCTCATCGCCACGTTAATTACAGATGTTACAGCCGATTTTATCGAAGATGGCGAGCATAGTCTTATTGCTGCTTTTGCTTCCTCGTCAGCCAATCTCGATGATGCTCAATTTGAAGCGTTGGAAAAACTTATCGAACAGCAACGCCAGTTACGTAGCAGGAAAATATAAGATGCTAGAGGGTAACGAGGCTATTTTGTTGAATTTAATGAGTGTTGCAATAACGGCTTTCGTTATCGTGACGATATTAATATCTGCCATTATCCCGTTGATTAAAAATAACCTCAATTCATTTGGTTTTATTGCTCGAAAGCGAACGTTATGGCTATTAGCAACCGCGCCTTGGTGGATAGCTTTATGTTGCGTTGTCATATTTTTTCCACGTCAAGATACTAATAATGTAATCGCTTTGATGGAAAAAATTGCTCATTGGCACCATATTGATGTGTTCAAGTTTACAAGCTGGCATGGCTTAACGTTGGTTGTTGCAGCCCTCATATTGGCTGTGATGGTTAACCTTGCGTTTGTTCAAATTCGTCGACACTCAATCGCGATGCACAACCTTTTTAAATTTTCAGATGTGCAACCTATAAGTTGTGATAATAATCAGACTATTTTTTCTATTGCATCAAGCATTCCAGCAGCTTTTACAATTGGCTTGCTCAAGCCTAGGGTTTATCTTACCACTGGATTACTTCAACAACTTGAACCATTGGCTCTGGATATCATTATCCAACATGAATTAGCACATGTACGTGCAAGAGATCCTCTATTTAAAAGTATTTACTCTTTTTTCTGTCTGCTTTATCCAAAGCCAATTCGGCGCATTTTACAACAGCATTTTACTTTGCTCACAGAACAACAAGCAGACTCCGCCGTAACGGGTTATCACGATAACCTTGATGTGGCACAAACATTAATTTCAGTCGCCAAGAAACAACGTCAGTTTCCTCATCGTTGTGAGGGGAGTGTGGTTAGTCATTTTAGTCATGATCAAATTACTTTGCGGGTACAAAAGCTTCTATCACCACAGAGCCAAATATCCGAACTTACTCTGGTATTTACGGGACTGTGTTTTCTAACTGCAATGCTGTTTACGGTATTAATGGTAGATGGTTTTCACCATCTAATTGAAACTTATTTCATCCATTAAATCAGACTATGAATCAATCAATTCGTTAGAACCGTAAAAGTAAAAAAACCGATGACCAACAGATTTATTTGTTTTGCTTACCACACTCCACTATATCGAATGTTACATACCCATAAGGAAGTTATTTTGACTGAAACAGACACTTTGGAGCCATCCAATGCTAAGTAAATTATCAAGCTATTGCTTGTTCGCAATCCTCATTGGTTGTGCTTTTATCAGTATCGAAGTATTTGCCCATGGGGTTGATGACAACACTCGAGCTTTTTTAGAACAAAATAGTGGCGTGCAGTTTGTACCTTTTCTCTACATTGGTGCTAAGCACATGATTACCGGCTATGACCACTTATTATTTCTGGTTGGTGTTATCTTTTTCTTATATAGAAGCCGGGATGTTTTCTTATATGTCACGATGTTCACTATTGGCCATAGCACTACCTTACTACTTGGTGTTTTAGGTGATATTCAAGTTAATGCCTACCTCGTTGATGCGATTATTGGTTTATCTGTCGTGTACAAAGGATTTGATAACTTAGGCGGCTTTAAGCGTTGCTTTCATTGGCAGCCTAATACCCAATGGGCAGTATTAATTTTCGGATTGTTTCATGGTTTAGGTTTAGCGACTAAGTTGCAGGAGTTCAATTTACCAAAAGAAGGCCTTTTTACCAATTTAGTGGCCTTTAATATTGGGGTAGAAATTGGTCAATTTGCTGCGCTAGTGGTTATTTTGATTGTCATTAATGTATGGCGAAAATGGCCTTCATTTCAGCGTTTTTCTACGCTTACAAACACACTACTAATGAGCGCGGGTGTCATGTTGATTGTGTATCAACTGACTGGCTACGTAATTAATAAATAAAAAAGAGATAAATATGCAACATACAGTCAGCAGCAGTACGTTAATTAAAGCCGCTCTATCGGCGATTGTCGTAGCAGGCATTGTTTTAGTTACGCTAATTTTACCCGCCGAATACAACATCGATCCGACTGGGATTGGACAAAAGATAGGTGTCACAGTATTAGCGCAAGCGGCAGAACCAGAAGTGCAACAAAGCGCTCCTGCCGAAGGCTCTAATGAGTTTCAAACGATAGAAGTGATGGTACCTGCAGGGCGTGGAATAGAATATAAATTCGACATGCAACAATTTGAAAAAATGACCTATGAATGGATAACAGATGGGACGGCTTTATTTGTTGACCTCCATGGTGAGCCAAAGGGAGATACCTCAGGATATTACGAAAGTTATGTCATCGCGACGTCGGCTGATATGAAAGGTAGTTTTACGGCACCTTTTGCTGGTTCCCACGGATGGTATTGGAAAAATAAGTCTAATCAACCGGTAGCAGTACAGTTATTGGTAAAAGGACAATACAAAGTCATCGGTTTAAAATAATCGATTTAAAATAATAAGGAGAAATTTATGAGAACATTACTTTTTACAATGGTGCTTTTGAGCTGTTTAATCAGCAGTTATTCGCTGGCACATTCAAGCCATGGCCATATGAATGATAATGCTGCCATCAGTGTTGTCATCAAGTCTGCAAAACAAATGACATTTAAGGACTTCGGCTATGCGGTTGGTCAGCTTCCGGTATCATGGAAAAATATTACCGTTGCTGATGTAACGGTCTTTAGCGTTACAGGAGGCGTTTATATTGTGAGTGCCACTAATACAGAAGATAAAAAGACGTTATATTTTCAAATTGCTGACGATGGTGAAGTCATGGCAGTATCTGAAAGTAACACTTTTAAATAATTGATAAATAGTTTTGGACACAAACTTAATGTGTCCAAAACTAACGTTGATTCAAAAACAAAACAAGCACTAGCTAAATTATTTTTCACGCCCGATATACTGATATAAAAACGATTTACTTGTTCTCTTATTAGCACTTCATTTGACGTTGTATCATCATATTCTACAATCTGAAGATTAGAATTCTCGGTTCATTTTTTCAAAACTCTTGGTCAGAACATCTATCGAATTTTGATCTAAATGACGAGTAATATCTTCTGTCAGTTGTATATGCATGCGATTGTGGTGCTTATGGAGCGCAATGCCTTCGCTTGTTAATCCAACTAATATTGAACGTCTATCATCTTCATGTGGAGAGCGAGTAATGAGTCCAAAATTTACCAGTTTCTCTACCTGAACCGTTAAGGTGCCAGTGGTAATTGCAAGCCTATCTGCTAGCTCTTTCATTCTCATGGAACCGTGAGAGCCTAACACCTCAATGGTGTGCACTTGTGCCAGTGAATAACCGGTATCTTTAACGACAGACTGCTCCCAAGAAGACAGTTTGTCGTAAAACTCTATGATTAAATTATTCAAAGAATGCATAAAGGGCCTCAGCAGTAATTCACTTCGATAGTTAAGTGGCTTAGCTTATCAAACTTATTCAATAAGTGTTTAAATGATTCAACGTTGGTATCTGTGGATGTGCAGATTGCGATAGAGGCAGAATAGTGGTCGGCACTAATTCTCCAAATATGAATATCGGTGACCTTGGTTTGTTCATCATTAATGGTGTTAACAATGTCTAATTGGTAATCTTCGTCGATATTTTCATCTAATAGAATAGGACTCGTTTGCTTCATTAAACCTAAAGCCCATTTAGTAATCACCACCGCACCAACGACTCCCATGATGGGATCTAACCAATACCATCCAAGGAATTTTCCTACCAAAAGTGCACAAATTGCTAACACCGATGTTAATGCGTCAGCGAGTACGTGGAAGTAAGCTGCCTTCAAATTGTGGTCGTTACCACTATGGTGCTCGTGGCTATGATGCTCGTGGTCATCATGTTCATGGCTATGAAGTTTGTGGTCATCATGTTCATGGCTATGAAGTTTGTGGTCATCATGCTCGTGGCTATGAAGTTTGTGGTCATCATGTTCGTGGCTATGATGCTCGATACTATGACGCTCGTGGTCATCATGTTCGTGGCTATGATGCTCGATACTATGACGCTCGTGGTCATCATGTTCATGGCTATGAAGTTTGTGGTCATCATGCTTATGACTATGATGTTTATGGTCACCGTGGTCATGGCCGTGATGTTCATGACCCAATATAAACATACTGGCTATGTTGACGACTAGACCTACGATAGCCACAAGAATTGATTGGTTAAATTGGATCTCAATAGGTGACCATAAACGGTGTAGAGATTCAACCAGCATAATAATAGCGACAATGGCTAATGCGATAGCACTTGTATATCCACCGAGAACGCCGACTTTGCCTACGCCAAAAGAGAATCGGTCACTATTAGCATGCTTTTTTGCATAGCTATAGGTGAATAGCGTAATACAAAAAGCGGCTGCGTGAGTCCCCATATGCCAACCATCAGCGAGCAGAGCCATAGAGCCATATATCGTCCCCGCTATCACTTCGATGGCCATAGTGATGACTGTGATAACAAGCACATACCAAGTACGTTTGACATTTTGCTCGTTAACGGAGGTGAAATTGTGTTGGTGGATATATTTTTCGGCAATTTTATTCATAAGAAAATAGTTTGATTATCAAGTAATTCTCGATGTTATATTGTTTGATAGTCAAAGTATATAGGTTGGTTATCAATTTTAAGCATTCAAAAAGCTGATTTGAGAGTCTTGTTTCGGATTATCTTTTTGATTAATAATAGCATTGCAGTTTTTTCAGGGGAGGGAGTAAGATTGCAAGAGATAAAGCTAGAAATGTTTTACTGTGAAACGTTAGCATTACGAGGATTTGTTGAAAAGTTATGGTTATAAACACAAGAATACTTTCTTTGGCATTTATATTGTCTATGATTTGCTCTTGCTCTACGACTCCACCAATTGTTGTTCATAACGAATACGGTGAGATGTCAGCTGACAACGAACTGTTTCGAAAAGAAGCGAGTGATTGTGCGTTAGAAGCTAGGCAAGGTGTTAGTAGTGCAACATTAAATGAAAACTCAGAAGAGCTTGAAGTCGCTTTTGCTAGTATTCAACTTTTATCTTTTTTTAGCGCAAACGCTTCATGTATAAAATCAAAAGGTTGGCGTATTAAAGAGTAATATTAATACGATACTATGGCGTCAATAGTTAATTTAAGATTTTGGCGCTTCCCATAAAACACCATCTCTTAGCATCGAATTTAAGCTAATAACCATCTTTCTGATGTAGGCAACAATAGCCACTTTGTTTGGTTTTTCTGCAACAACTAATCTTTGATAAGTCCCTTTGGAAACGAGGTTAGATTGTATCGCTGACATCATGTCATCGATTTGTTTATTTGTGTAACCCTGTTCGACCATCAGCTTGGCATATTCTAATTTTTGCAGAGGGCTGACAGTGACTTTCATTTTTCTAATCATGATAAATACCTTTAAGATTTTGCTTATTTTAAGCTATAAATCTCTACAGTTTCATTAGACCATTACATACATACATACAGACGGCTGTTAATCATAACTGCATCACACCTGCGACCGTGCAAACAAGTAGCCGACACCGCGCACAGTAATAACACGACGAGGCTGTTTAGGGTCGGTTTCAATCTCGGCGCGTAACCTAGATATATGCACGTCGATAGAACGGTCGAAGGCTTCCAAATCTGACCCTTGAAGTCCATT
>NZ_JACJDU010000055.1:0-29621 GCF_014163715.1 Shewanella sp. SR44-4
GTCTGGAAACCATAGAGCTGTGGCACCACCTGATCCCATTCCGAACTCAGAAGTGAAACACAGTATCGCCGATGGTAGTTTGGGGTCTCCCCATGCGAGAGTAGGTCATTTCCAGGCGCCTAATTACTCGAAAGAGTAGTGATAAGCCCGTTACTAACGTAACGGGCTTTTTTACGTCTGCAATTTATAGTGTAGAGTTTGTTATTGGCCAAAACATGACAGCAGTTTGTCGAATATGCCGATGCGTCCCCTTCGGGGATAAAAGAGTAGGTCATTTCCAGGCGCCTAATTGACTCGAAAGAGTAGTGATAAGCCCGTTACTAGCGTAACGGGCTTTTTTACGTCTGCAATTTATAGTGTAGAGTTTGTTTTTGGCCAAAACATGACAGCAGTTTGTCGAATATGCCTATGCGTCCCCTTCGGGGATAAAAGAGTAGGTCATTTCCAGACGCCTAATTGACTTGAGAGAGTCGCGAAAAAGCCCGCTATCATATAGCGGGCTTTTTTGTGTCAAAAAAACAATATGTAGCCCTTAACTCTCCATAATGACCGCAATCAAAGAGCTCGCTTATTTCGATGGCATTAATTAAATGGCTATTTAATATAAGCAACTTTATGAAATCAACAATACCACTCAATACACTCAATAAGGTGGCGTTGTTTAAGATTCTCTCTGACAGTATTTGTAGTGGCATAGTTACGCGTTATTTATTTTTTGCTTTAGGTCATAAGCATCGTCGGTAACAACACGTTCAAGTACTTCAATTCGTTGACGCAGGGCGTTAATTTTATCATGTAGTGCTTTATTGTTAGTTTCTTGTTCTGCAGTCGTATGCGATTGTCTTTGCTTCAGCTTCATGATAGTGACAATAAAGCTGCCTAAAATGGCCAGAATAGGAATTAATAATGCCAATGTTGGTGGGTTCATAATGTGTCCTTAATTGTTTTTATTTATTGTCTATTATTGTGACGTTTTCAAGCAGAAATACTAGTGACAAAAGTCATCATTGTGAAATGAACACCAACTTATTCATTATGTTACAAATTAGTTTTTATCTTAATTATTGATTATAAAGTCTATTTTTTATTTTAGGTTATTAGTAACTCACTTTTTTATCCATTGCACTTGATATAGCGCCAGTGGTCCATATATCTAATTCTGTAGCAGGAGCGAATCATGAAATGCTCGATTGAGGTTTCAGTAAACTTGCTACCACAGTGCCGTAAGGGCTGTGAAAACTAAACACCACAAACAGACTGTGGTCATTTTTACATATTGCTTTAGACAAGGGTATGAACATGCGTAATTTTAATATTTCTCCAGATTTAACACCTCTTTATCGTAGTGCTATCGGTTTTGATCGTTTAGCACAACTTGCTGAACATGCTGCAGCTAACAATAGCAACAGTGGTTATCCTCCTTATAATATTGAACTTTTAGGCGAGAATCGTTATCGGATAACGATGGCCGTTGCGGGTTTTTCTATGCCAGAACTCGATATTATGAGTGAAGGTGAAAAACTATTAGTAAAAGGTAATAAGACGGCTACAAGTGATGAACGTAAATATTTGCATCAAGGGATTGCTGAGCGTGGTTTTGAGCGCACTTTTCAATTAGCAGATCATGTACGAGTAATCGGTGCGGAATTAGAACACGGTTTATTAAATATTGATTTAGTACGTGAAATTCCAGAAGCAATGAAACCTCGTAAAATTGATATTGTTGCTACCAACACCCTTAGTTAAGCCGTTATTGTGAATTAATACGATTGATGGCTTAGGTGTTAATAGCATTTAAGCCATATTCTCAACCTTGTAGTTTATCTCCCCCCAATTTAGCCAATTGCTTACGCCTAGTTTGTTATCAAACTAGGTTTTTTTGTAATCATTTATTCAAAAGCACTGGGCCAGGGCCTTGATCTGCAAGAATATCGTTAGGATTATACAGTGGGCAATTTGTCATCGATAAACAACCGCAACCGATGCAACTTTCTAGTGAATCTTTTAATTTTTGCATTTGAGCGATCCGCAGCGTGAGTGATTTATTCCAAACATGTGATAATTCTGCCCAATCTTCTTTAGTCGCTGTTCGTTCATTCGGTAAAGCAGCAAAAGCCTGCTTGATATTATCCAACGATATCCCTAATTGTTGCGCAGCTTTGATGAGCGATATTCGCCTGATAACGTCTCGTGTATAACGACGTTGATTACCATTATTGCGCCAACTGCTGATGAGACCTTTTTGCTCATAAAAGTGAATCGCAGAGATATTTATTCCACAACGCTTAGCGACTTGGCCAACACTTAACTCAGTATCTACTGACATTCAACCTCCGAATTTTTTATCATTTTGGCAAAAATAATGCTTTACCTCAAGTTAGCTTGAGGTATTAAGCTGTGTTGCATTAACCATAAGGAGATAAGTGATGCGATTAGAACATTTAAATTTAGTAGTTAATGACTTAGATGAATCATTAGTATTTTATAAATCGGCCTTTCCACACTGGCGAGTGCGTGGTGGTGGCGAGTCTGTTTGGCATGGTACGCCGCGGAAATGGCTTCACTTTGGTGATGATTATCATTATTTATCGTTAAATGATTCTGGTAGTGGCGAGGTGCGCGATCTTAAAAGTAATGCATTGGGTTTGGCACATTTCGCTTACGTTGTGGACAATATTGATGCATTAGTTGCTAGATTGTCACAAGTGGGTTTTGAGGTGGCGATTATGGGCGGACATGACCCTTTTTATAAAAGCCGTTACTTTATTGACCCAAGCGGATTTGAAGTTGAGTTTGTTGAATACTCAACGGATATTCCCAGTGAACGAAATCAATACGGTGGTTAGTAACTTATCAATATGCACCATTGGGCTTATAGAGTAAGCCCAATGGTTTTGATCAAAATCGATTATCAACAAAAGCCATAGGTTAATAGCAGGTTAGCTAACTAAAGGTAGTGTGATAAGTCGCTGTTAGCGGTAAGCTCAACTTCTTGTTGTTTACCATGGAATAAGTAAGCCGCCTCATTACCAATAAGGTGTAATTTATCGCCCTGGCGCCATAGGGCGCTACCTTCTTGGATTCCGATCACCGGTGTCAGTGGATCGACCATGGTAAACTCTAACAGTCGTTGCGCACGTGTTTCACCATTATGGCCTGGCATTTGGTAATTGGTGTAATGCGGATTTAATTGGAATGGCAATATACCCAGTGCGGTAAACGAGGGCGGTTCGACAATTGGCATATCATTGGTGGTACGAATACTGGCTCCAGTAATGTTTGATCCCGCACTCCAACCCACATACGGCATGCCATTGTCTACTTTTTCACGAATTAAATGTAGCAAGTCGTAGCGATATAATTCGTTGAGCAATTGGAATGTATTGCCGCCACCAACCAAAATGCCTGCAGCATCTTGAATGGCTTGTTTTGGGTCTGCAAACTGATGAATACTACTAATGGTAATTGTTAGGGGTTCAAGTGCCGTTTGCACTTTTGTTAAATACTCATCATAACTTACACTGACGCCAGCATAAGGAATAAACAGCCATTGTTGTCCTGGTTGAGTGAGTGGACGAATAAGCTCAACGGTATGGCTTAGATATGTCGAATTACCGACCCGTGAGGCACTCAACATTAATGCATTAATGGGCATAAAAAGTCCTTTTTGGTTTTAGTTTTTGACAGTTTATCAAAGATTAATCATTGCCGACACAGAGTTTGTTTTTGTAGTCTATTTTTCAGTTTCAATTAATCAATTCTCCCTAGACTCTGCTCGCGTGAATTTCAAGACGATGTTTTATTAAGTTAAAAAAGAGTCATAAATCTTTTTTAATATAACTAAGCTTGAATTTTCATTTTATGGACATATTATGTCTGTAGTAACAATCGTAAATCGGCACTTTTGCCATACAGGAGCTTAAATGAAGCGTATATTTTTGTTGATTGCAACCAACTTTGCCATCTTACTGGTTGCCTCAATTGTAATGTCTATTCTTGGGGTTAATGCCTCAACGATGGGTGGACTGTTAGTATTTGCTGCCATTTTTGGTTTTGGTGGCTCGTTTATCAGTTTAGCCATTTCAAAATGGATGGCGAAGAAAACCATGGGCTGTGAAGTTATTACGCAACCACGTGACAGTATGGAACGTTGGTTAGTTGAAACGGTTGCACGCCAAGCTGAAAAGTCTGGTATTAAGATGCCTGAAGTGGCTATTTACCAGTCGCCAGAAATGAACGCATTTGCAACGGGTCCAAGTAAAAACAATGCGCTTGTTGCTGTGAGTTCTGGTTTGCTTTACGGTATGACTCAAGATGAAATTGAAGGTGTACTTGCACATGAAGTGAGCCACGTGGCGAACGGTGACATGGTGACATTAACCTTAATCCAAGGTGTGGTGAATACTTTTGTTATTTTTGCTGCGCGTGTTGTTGCTGGCATTATTAACAATTTTGTTTCCAGTAATGACGAAGAAGGTGAAGGCCTAGGTATGTTCGCCTACATGGCTGTAGTATTTGTACTTGATATGCTATTCGGTATTTTGGCATCGATTATCGTAGCTTACTTTTCACGTATTCGTGAGTTTAAAGCTGATGAAGGCGCGGCACGTTTAGCAGGCAAAAATAAAATGATTGCCGCATTAGAACGTTTACGTCAAGGGCCTGAATCTGGCGCTATGCCAGCACAAATGTCAGCCTTTGGTATTAATGGCAAACGTTCAATGGCTGAGTTAATGATGAGCCATCCTCCACTAGAGAAACGTATCGCTGCATTAAAAAACAGCTAGTATTCATGCGTTTATCATCATTTATAGTAAAGTTAAACTAAGGAGCCTTTTGGCTCCTTTTTTATTTATTGGGTTAGGTTATGATTGAATATGCCCTATTAATCGGGTAACTATAGTTAACTAATAGTATTAACCGCTCGAATCGATTGCATTTTGTTGTTTAATCACAGCGTATAGGATAGGTTCTGATGTATAGTTAGACTCGGCACTTATATTCATAACACTACTTGTTACAGTATTCATACATATTGAGTATGGCTCGTTTAACATGGTCTATTAAACATTATCAGGATCTTAATATGCTTAAAAAAGCTATTTCTCAAGTACAATTAAGAGAATGGCAGCTAGAAATAAATGATATTTCTGCCGAGTTTCGTCTTACCATCATGTTTTACCAAATTAATGCTGAAAACAGTATTGAAGCTATTTGTACCAGCCAAGGTATTGATGACAATACCCAGCGACAGCATCAAGATAGCTTGTTACAACATCTTAAAGCGGCAGATGCTCAAAGTGTCCAAACGGTAGACAAACATGTTACCGTTTATCATCAGCCTATTCGTTCATCTAAAGGTCATATCATCGGTGTGATCACCTTTAGTGACAAAGCTATCGAACCATCTCAGCAAACATTATTTAAGCCCTTGTCGGCAATGCAAACACGCATAGCGGATATGCTAAGTAATGCCATTCGTTATTATATCAATTCCTTAGCTGTTGATCCTAATGCATCTGAGTCTGTGTCGCTCGATGTTGATTTACAGTCATTTATTGATGCTTTTGATGAACATATGTGGGTTAAAGATGCTAACGGACACTATGTAGCGTGTAATAAAAGTGTTGAGCGAGCTTGGCGAAAGTCTACAGAACAAATTGTTGGCAAAACCGACTTTGACCTTTTTGATCAACGCACTGCAAATGAATTTATTGAGAGTGATAAATTAGCCATCAGTAATGGTTCGACTGTAGTGGTGTCTGAATGTGAAGAAGTTGATGTTAATTTTAATAAGGTTTGGCTCGAAACCATTAAAGCGCCCATTTATAATACCCAAGGTCAATTGACCGGGGTAATAGGGATGACTCGCAATATTGCCAAACACAAAGAGGCGCAGGATCAACTCATATTAGCCGCCAATGTGTTTCAAAATGCAGTCGAAGGGGTAGTGATAACAGACAGTAATGGCAATATTACCGAAATTAACCAAGCGTTTACTGATATTACCGGTTACAGCCGCGAAGAGGTTATAGGCCAAAACCCTAGAATGCTGAGTTCAGGTCGCCATCCTAAAAGCTTTTTTGAACGATTGTGGAATACCTTATTAGTCCAAGGTAAATGGCATGGTGAAATTTGGAATCGCCGTAAGCATGGTGCTATTTTTCCGCAAGCGATAACCATCAGTGCTGTATTCGATAAACTCAATATCATTCAGTATTATGTTGCCGTATTTGCCGATATTTCAGCGCAAAAACAAAATGAAGAAAAGCTGAAAAACTTAGCCTATTTTGATCCGTTGACACAATTGCCTAATCGGATGCAATTTATGTCACTGCTAGAGCAAGAGGTGAATCACTCTCACCGGGCTAAAAAGCAGCTGGCTATTGTGTTTTTAGATATCGATTTCTTTAAGCACATTAACGACAGTTTAGGCCATGTTATTGGCGACGAAATTCTGGTTGAATTGGCTAAACGCTTATCTTACGCTTTATCTGATTTTGACGTATTAGCACGTTTAAGTGGTGATGAGTTTGTGGTCATGTTGCCGAGCATTATGGGAACTGATTCTGTAACGTCATCGGTTGACCGTATTCGCAGTGTATTTGAACGCCCATTTATATTGGACAATACCCAATCTGTACGCCTTACCGCCAGTATGGGAGTGGCGATATACCCAAGTGATGGTGATGATCACGACAGCTTATTACGTAATGCCGACGCTGCAATGCACCGAGCCAAGTTAGATGGGCGAAATAATTATGCCTTTTATACTGAGTCGATGACCAAACAGGCTGTAGCGCAATTAAAACTGCAAACAGCATTGCACCAAGCGCTGGTGAATGAAGATTTTTATTTAGTTTATCAACCTAAGTTGAAACTGTCTGATCTGTCTCCTAGTGGCTTTGAAGCGTTAATTCGTTGGTCTGATCCTGTCTACGGCAATATCTCTCCAGCAGAGTTTATTCCATTAGCAGAGAAGATTGGTTTGATTTGGGATATAGGTTTGTGGGTATTAAAGGCCGCTTGTTTACAAGGGGTTGAATGGCTAACCCAAGGTAAAATGTTTGAACGCATTTCGGTAAATGTAGCCAGCTTACAGCTGCAAAGAAATGATTTTGTCGATAAAGTGCGCTCGATTTTATTGGAAACGGGATTACCGGCCAAACATTTGGAATTAGAAGTCACCGAGTCTTGCATGATGAATGATCCAGACGCGATTATTCGTGATTTGAAATTGCTTGGCGCCATGGGCATTGCCTTGAGTATTGACGATTTTGGTACCGGATACTCATCTCTCAATTATCTCAAAAAGTTACCAATTGATAAGTTGAAAATCGATCAATCTTTTGTACGTGATATCCCTCATGATGCAAATAACACTGCGATTGCTAAAGCGGTTATTGCACTGGGGCATGCATTGAATTTGCAGATTATTGCTGAAGGTGTGGAAACTATCGATCAAGCAGATTTTCTGCGGCTCAATGGCTGTGATTTGGTTCAAGGGTATTTGTACAGTAAACCGCGATTGCCACAAGATCTTAACGAGTTTTTACCGATATTCCATAACCGTATTAACCTGGCCACTGATATTAAATTAAAGTAAATAAAATAGCAGCTTACATAATTTGTAAGCTGCTTTTATATCACTATTACGACTTTTTAATGCTGTATTAAGCGTAAATATCTACGTCCACAGAGGTTGAATTACTGTTAGCCGTTGCGGTGTTATCACCATTATAAATACTGCTCAATGCCTCAAAGAAAATACTGCCGATGTCCTCGTCAGTTAATCCATCTGTAAGTGGTTTTAATTCATCTAACATAGACTTCAACGACTCTTGCTGCTCGTCGGTCAATGATGACAACATGTCTGTGGTTAATTGCTGTTGATCATCAGACAAGGTCGATACCGCTGTATCTAGCCCAGGCGGTACACCGCCTTTTGGTGGCGGCGGGCCATCAGGACGCGGAGGTCTTTGTGTGTTTTCGGTCGATGTCATTTGCATCGAAGTATTACCACTCGTCACTTGCATATTTACTCCTTAGATATTCTCTGTAATCTATTTTTGATGAAACTACCTAGCAACATATTATTGTTAATTACGTTGTTTTGGTGGTTGTTTCATATCGTCAGGACCATTGGCAGGTACAGCGACAAGCTCGCCATCGATAATTTGACAACTTGCTTCAAGGGTGTCTCCCCGCGGGGTGTCAAAACTAACCTGATCATTTTCAACACTGTTAGCACACGCTTCAACAGCTTCTTTAGGTGGCTTTCTATCATGCGGGTTAGCATTAGCAGCGAAAGATGCTAATAACAGAAAGCTAAGTAGACCAATACTGATTGGCTTAAGAGTCATAGTGACACTCCTTGGTTAGGTAACTAAAGGTAATATAACCTAACAATGTGGAGTAATTGTGCAGAATTGGAGGAGATTTTTATCAGTTATTTATCGCGACTAGTTTATGCGTATATAGCTGGTTATAATGTATTTTATGCAAATATCTCAAAAGCTTTTCTTGGCCTTTGTTGGCCTAACCAGTATTGTACTTATCGCCACGTTATCGTTAGCGAGGTGGAGTTTTGACCAAGGTTTTTTAGACTATATCAACGGATTAGAACAAGAACGTTTACAGCATTTATCGAATGAACTATTGACACTTTATGCGGCTAATCCGGAAGCACAAACCGATCCATCAGTCATGACAGATCAACAATCTACACAAGTGTGGCAGTCGATTAATCAAAAAACATTAACACAAGCCATTTCGCTTCACGCTCCATTTTCAAAAAGAAATAGACCCGGTGACGGGGCAAGACCGCCAAGACCTGCAGGTGATAATCGTCCTCCAATGGGACCTGATCGACGTTTAGGTCCTCCTAGGCAACGGCCACCTTTTTCACCACCTTCTGGTCCACCGACGGGGTTATACTCAGCAGAACAACAGTTTATTAGCGGCGTTGATATTGGCAATGTGGATAATCGGATTAGCTTAACCTTGTTATTCAACGATCGTATAGTAGGCTATTTATACAGTAGCCCTATTCGTGAAGTTGAATCGTCTTCAGCTACCGCATTTTCTCAGCAACAACGTTGGACCAGTATCGGAATCGGTTTATTGTGTTTACTGCTTGCCAGTGCAATTGCTTGGTGGTTGTCACGTTTTCTACTGATCCCCGTTAAACAAGTTATGCTGGGAGTATCGTATTTATCTCAAGGTAATTATGATGAACGCTTATCACCTCAGCGTGCAGATGAGCTGGGTCAATTAATGACCAATATTGATCATCTCGCCATGACGCTATCGAAAAACCGCAGTGCTAAAAATCGTTGGTTAGCTGATATTTCTCATGAACTGCGCACGCCATTGAGTATATTATGTGGTGAGATTGATGCGATTAAAGCAGGGATCAGAGCGTTCGATAACACACAGCTGAACTCACTCGAACAAGAAGTGTTGCGCATGAAGCACTTAGTCGATGATTTGTATGAACTGTCTTTATCTGATGTTGGTGGACTCCGATATCATTTTCAGCGGGTGAACGTCAGTGAGTCACTACACAGCACGCTTAATAGTATGGCTACCAGCCTACAAGATAAAGGCCTAACGCTACAAAGTCAGCTCCAGCCGGGGGTGTATTTATCTGCCGACGTGCTTCGGCTCGAACAGCTATTTATTAATTTACTAATGAATTCTATGGCTTACACAGACAGTCCTGGGGTAATTGATGTGCGATTGTCACAACAAGCCAAAATGATGATATTAACCATCAATGATACTAAGCCCAGTGCCAGCATTGAAGAGTGTGAACACCTGTTTGAGCCATTGTATCGCCAAGACAGTGCCCGCACACGCCGTGGTAGTGGTGCAGGTCTTGGTTTAACCATCTGTAAGAATATTGTCGAAGCGCATGATGGCACCATTAAGGCCTTCCCATCACCATTGGGTGGGCTTTGTATTGAAGTACAATTACCTATGCACAGGGAATGACTATGAGTGGACATGTTCATCAACAACCATTGACCATATTAGTGGTAGAAGACGAGCCTAAAATAGCGCAGATTTTAGTCGACTTTTTAACCCTCGAAGGTTTTAACACCTTGGTACAACACGATGGTCGTGATGTAATTGAAACAATTAAGTCTCAACAAATTGACTTTATGATTCTAGATTTGATGTTGCCCTATAAAGATGGTTTAACCATTTGTCGTGAGTTGAGACAATTTTCAATGCTGCCAGTGTTAATGTTAACGGCGCGGGTAGATGAAATTGACCGCTTAATGGGCTTAGACATCGGCGCAGACGATTATGTGTGTAAGCCATTTTCGGCTAGGGAAGTCGTTGCTCGGGTAAAAACGATTTTAAGACGAGTTGAGAATACCCATGGCAGTCAAAGCGAGCAGGTTATTCGTTATAAACATCTACAAATCAATATCGAACGCTTTAAATGTCAGGTCGACCAACAAAACGTAGAATTAACCCCTGTTGAGTTTAGATTACTGCATACTTTGCTAAAACGGCCAGGTGTGGTGCACTCTCGAGATAGCCTCATGCAGGTGTGTTATGTCGACGATCGTATTGTTAGTTCACGTACCATTGACAGTCATGTGAAAAATCTACGACATAAGTTAACCCAAGCCAGCCAACAAAAGGAGTTACTGCATTCCATTTATGGTGTGGGTTATAAGGTAGAGTAATGCTGCATTTTATTGGTAAGTCTATTTTACGTTTTAAAGCCGTTTAATAAGCATCCTAATGTAATGGGTAAGCTTAGTAGCTGGCGATTAATGTGTATTACTGATCAGCTTTAGTTTCGGCAAAACTCCTTTAAATCTGCACTATTTTTGCGCTTTTGATTGCTAACATCACTATACCTAATGCTCCTAGCTGTCTGGATTAACAAGGAATAGTTTTATGCCGTCACTAATTTTATTATTACTGCTGTGCTGTCAGATTTTTCTGACCATTACGTTGGTCGCAGTATTTATTGGTGGTTACCAGGAACCGTCATAATTTGACCTTAACGCTATTAATATCGTTAACCTTTCAAGTAAACACGTTAATTCTTTTCTAAGCGTTTTATAAAATGCTCAGCATATCGTTGTTGCTGTTCCCCCTAGCAAGATTATTATCCGATTCAGGTGCATTGCAGCAGCTTTATCGATTTATTACATTTATCTACGATGTTTACTCGCTCAAAGCGTGGCTTTTGTTTAGAATGTCGTTGATATTATTTAGGGTATCAACGTGGTCTTGTGCTGGCATTGAATATACTGGCGCGTTATTAATCATCACTAGCAGAACGTGGCAATTAACCCGTGAATGTTAGACTAAGAGTTGATAGTCGGATAAATTCCGATCACGTAAGATAGACCTTCCACTGGCATGCGCCGTTAGGAATACATTTATACTGAGGTGGACTGTTTTTCTGCCTAGGAGCATTAATGCAACTGTTTGTAAAAGATTTAACCGTTATCGATTTCTCTTACCTTTGTCCTGTTCGTGGCATGGTTGGTGAAAGCTGGATTGTCGATGTGCTATTAGATGGCGGCCTAGATGAGCAAAATATGGTGCTCGACTTTGGTAAGGTTAAACGCATCATCAAAAACACCATTGATGATGTAGCCGATCATCGCTTATTAATCCCTACTGCGTGTAGCGAAGTGCGCTGGCAGCAAAAAAGCGACCGAGTTTGGATGGATTTTAGCAGTGAAAAAGGTGACATACATTTAGCATGTCCTTCACAAGCATTTGCGCTTATTCCTACAGAAGTGATTGACTACCAAAGCGTTAATGACTTTTTGAAAAAAGCCTTACGTGAAGTGTTACCTGAAAATGTCCAAGGCATCAGCCTCACATTGCGCAGCGAAGTGCTCGATACCCCGTTTTACCATTACAGCCACGGATTACGTAAACATGACGGTAACTGTCAGCGTATTGCGCATGGTCATCGTAGCCCGGTAACCGTATTTGAAAATGGTATTGCAGAGCCCAAATGGGACCAATACTGGGCAGAACGTTGGCATGATATTTACCTCGGCACCGAAGAAGACTTAGTGTCAGTAAAAACACTAGAGTTGTCGAAGCAGACTAAAATCAGCGACGAAACTCATTTTGGTTTTCACTATGTTGCACCTCAAGGTGATTTTCAATTAGCGATGCCTAAGCATTGCTGTGACTTAATTCCTCACGACACCACGGTTGAGATGCTAGCTGAATACATGGCAAAGACATTGGCAAGTCAAGCGCCTGAAAGTCATTTTAAAGTTATCGCTTACGAAGGTATTGGCAAAGGGGCCATTGCGGTAAGAGGTTAATCAAGTATTATTAATGGGCTGCCTTAAGGTGGCCCTTTTTTTTATGTTTTTTGGCGCTATTAACAAGGAATGCGTTTCGATTATGTTATTAAAAAATACCGTTTTAAAATCGATATCAACAGTTGCAATGCTGGTGGTCAGCTTTTGTGGCTTAAGTGCTAGTGCGATTGCCGCTGTGACATTTCAAGGCCAGTTTGAACAAGGTGCATTAGTGCGCGGCGCAGTGCCGGTCGGCAGTAAAGTATTACTTAATGGCCAATCGGTAAAGGTCACCCCAAACGGTCAGTTTGCCATTGGATTTGATAGAGACGCTAAGTCAGAACAAGTGTTTAAAGTCATTTATCCAGACGGATTAACAGAAATTAAGCCGTTAACCATAGCCGCACGACAATACCAAATTGATCGAGTCACAGGCATCAGCCAAAAAATAATGAAACCGGATCCAGTTGCCCAAGCCAGAGCGGCAAAAGATGCCAAACAGACTCGCGCTGCCAGAGACTTATTTAGTCAACAACAGGCATTTATGCAAACATTTATTTGGCCGGTTACTGGCAGAATTTCAGGGGTTTATGGCAGCCAGCGGGTATACAACGACGTACCAGGTAATCCGCATTTTGGTGTTGATGTTGCCCGTCCAACAGGCACGGTAGTGGTTGCGCCAGCAGATGGTGTTATTACGTTAGCTGAGCCAGATATGTTTTATTCTGGTGGCACAGTGATTATCGACCACGGTTATGGTGTTAGCTCTACCTTTTTGCACCTGAGTAAATTGTATTTAACCGTTGGTGATAAAGTTGTGCAGGGTGATAAGGTCGCTGAAATTGGTGCCACCGGTCGAGTGACTGGCCCGCATTTAGACTGGCGCTTAAACTGGTTCCAAATGCGTTTAGACCCCGTTTCGATTGTACCGTCAATGGCGACAGTACTGGCAGCGGAGAAAGCGGCAAAATAGTGTTAAGCCATATGTTAGGGTTTCGGTATGACGATTGAACCGGAACCCTTTATTCAATGGTAATGCTATTCGCTTGATAACTTGCACTTCATACGTTCTGAACTCACCACAACGTCAACGCTATTTGCCTCACTAAACTGATGATGTTGAAACGTTTTCTCACTTTAAGCGACAAACTTATATCGAACGACTAAATGCTTATCGTCAACATCACAAAGGGTTCTGGTTATGATCAAGCAAGTGGGTAATATCGTTATTGAGTTAAAGCACAAAGCAACATGTCATTGTGGTGCCGTTGAACTCGAGCTCACTTTACCCAATGGTATCGAAAATCCGCGACGCTGTGATTGTTCAATTTGTCGTAGAAAAGGTGCGATTGCTGGATCTGTTAAACTGGACGGGATCAGGGTGGTAAAAGGCCAAGATGTGTTAACGCTTTATCAATTTAACACCAATACCGCGAAACATTATTTCTGTTCTCATTGTGGTATTTATACTCATCACCAACGTCGCTCAAACCCAACAGAATACGGTTTTAACATAGCTTGTTTAGACGGTGTTAATCCATTTGATTTAGGTGATGTACAAACGAGTGATGGGGTAAACCATCCATCAGACCGAGACGTTGTATAGCAAATGGTAAGGCATGTTAATAAAAGGCATTAGGTATTGTATTTTCATCTCAGAGTATCTAATAGAAAACCTCATCATGAATAGCTCTGAATTTGAAAATAAATCTAATGTTATTGTTGCGATGAAGCAATAAACAGAGCATTCAAATATGACTGCTCTGTTTATTAAAGATGGATTTAACTGTTTGTCATTTCTTTAATCATGTCTAATGCAACGGCTTCTGCAATACTGATACCGTCAATACCCGCCGATAAAATCCCGCCAGCATAACCGGCGCCTTCACCTGCAGGATATAAACCTTTGGTGTTAATGCTTTGGAAATCGGCCCCACGTTTAATTTGTACCGGTGAAGAGGTACGAGTTTCAACGCCGGTTAACATGGCATCTTTACTGTCGAAACCACGAATTTTTTTACCAAATGCTGGAATGGCTTCACGAATAGCATCGATAGCGAATTGCGGTAGTGCATCGCTTAAATCGGTCATTTTTACGTTGGGTTTATAAGACGGCTCAACGTTTTCAAACGGTTTACCAACACCTGCAGCTAAAAAGTCACCGACCATTTGCGCTGGAGCATCATAATTACTGCCGCCCATGATATAGGCGTTGCGTTCCAATTTACGTTGTAGCGCAATACCTTGAAGTGGATCGTTGTCAAAATCACTCGGATCAATGCCAACCACAATGGCACTGTTGGCATTACGTTCACTACGCGAATATTGGCTCATGCCATTAGTCACTACTGCATGTTCTTCAGACGTCGCCGCCACAACCACACCACCAGGGCACATACAAAAGCTGTAAACACTGCGACCACTTTTGCAATGGTGGACTAACTTATAATCTGCTGCACCTAACATTGGGTGACCCGCGTTAACGCCAAAGCGATCTTTATCAATCATCTCTTGCTTATGTTCAATACGAAAGCCAATCGAAAATGACTGCGCCTGCATATACACGCCTTTATCATGTAACATTTGGAAAGTATCACGGGCACTGTGACCAATCGCAGCAATAACATGTTTAGAATGCAGTACTTCGCCATTTCTCAGGGTGACACCAGTCACTTGACGGTCAGTAATGTTGATTTCATCAACACGGGTTTCAAAGCGAATTTCACCGCCTAAACGGATTATTTCGCGGCGCATTTTTTCCACCATGGTGACCAACTTAAAGGTACCTATGTGTGGTTTACTAACATAAATGATTTCAGCTGGTGCACCCGCAGCGACAAATTCTTGTTTGACTTTTAGGCCTTTAAATCCAGGGTCTTTAACTTGGCTATATAACTTTCCATCCGAGAATGTACCAGCGCCACCTTCACCAAATTGTACGTTTGATTCAGTGTTTAACTCACTGGTACGCCAAAAGCGGAAGGTATCTTTAGCGCGTTCGTGGACAGATTTTCCACGCTCTAAAATAATCGGTTTAAAGCCCATTTGTGCCAACATAAGCCCAACAAATAAGCCGCATGGTCCCATGCCTATCACCAATGGACGTTCCGTTAAGCCTTCTGGTGCAGTAGCGACATATTTATAGTCGGTATCTGGCGACACGCGGATATTATGGTCGTCAGCAAGTGATGCCAATAACGCGGCTTCGTCTACGTTGGATAATGTCACATCTAATGTATAAATTAACGAAATTAAATTCTTTTTACGGGCATCGTAGCCACGCTTAAACACATGTATATCAACCAGCTGATCCGCTGAGATAGAGAGCCTTTGCAATACGAGTTGTTGCAGCGCATCTTCATTATGGTCGAGAGGCAATTTTACTTGGTTTAAACGGATCATGATCTACCTAAAAAGAGACTTAAAAAACAGCGCGTAGTTTACGTGATTTAACCTTAAAATGAAATTATCTATTGATGGTACTTGCTCTATGTCATGCTGTATTCTTTACCTTCATGATTAAATAGTAAAACAGATCACCCAGTTTAGCTCACTCTAGCGGGTGATCTCAGTGTGATACAAGCGAGTAGGGCGATAGGAAGTGAATATGTTGCGATGGATTATATTTCTTTATAGCGTAACAGTTTGTGTGAACGTGCAAGCTGCAACCAATGTGACTTTATTGAGTGATAACGGGATTGAGAGTTGGACCTCCAAAGTATTCTCTGGTGAATCAATTTACAGCGTTGGAGACTATAAAGGGCGCCTAGCGCTAAAATCACTTAGTCACCATTCCGCGTCAGGCCTGGTGCTAGAAAAGCAAATTGACCTCATTGCAACGCCTTACCTAAACTGGAGTTGGTTAGTTGAAAAGACGCTGCCGGAGTTGGACGAGCGAAGTAAAGCTGGTGATGATTTTGTGGCGCGAGTTTACGTGGTTATTGATGGTGGTTTTATGGTGTGGAACACCAAATCATTAAACTATGTTTGGTCGAGCAATCAAGCCAAAGGCTTGGTTTGGAACAACGCTTTTGCTGGCTCAAGTGTTAAAATGATGTCTGTGCGAGGACAGCAATCGCAGCAAAGTCAGTGGTATGAAGAAAAACGCAATGTGTATCAAGATTTGATTGAAACATTTGGGGATAAAGGCAGTGAAAAAGCTAACCGCAAAGCGTATCAATACATCGATATGATTGCGATTATGACCGATACCGACAACAGTGGCAAAGATGCAGAAACGTATTATGGCGACATAATATTTACTGAAAAATAGCAACTGATCAACCTGCATTTACTGGTGCTTAGCGACCTAGCAAAGTCGCATTGATTTTTACTTTATCGTTAAAGTAGTGGGCTAAATAAGTAAAAAAACTGCTCGACTAATCGTTTAGCTAACGGTCTTTTACGCCACTGGCGCGCATCCATTTTTATTGAATTAGCCATATATTGATGTTGGACTTCACTAAGCGATTGAGTGAATTCTAAATTTTCAACAGAAAGAGTCACTTCAAAGTTAAGCCATAGGCTGCGCATATCAAGATTAACTGTGCCGATTAGACTATGGTGCAGGTCAATGACCACTGACTTTGTGTGCAGTAAACCGCCACGAAAACGATGAATATTGACACCTGCATTCAGTAACTCGCCAAAGAAAGATCTGCTGGCCCATTCCACCATCATTGAGTCGTTTTTATCGGGTATGATTAAATTGACCTCCACACCCCGTAATGCAGCTGCTGTTAATGCAAACAGTAGGTTTTCACTGGGGACAAAATAAGGGCTAGTGATGGTGATGCTGTGTTTTGCTTGATAAATACTGAGCAATAAAACTTGTTGGATCATATCCTCAGGCATGCCGGGTCCTGATGGAATAACTTGAACCATGTCGGATGGTTCCTCGTCGTGCGGATGGCATTGTGGCGGTTCGGGTAACATTCTCTGGTCTGTTTCGGTTTCCCAATCCCATGCGAGAATGCAGTTAAGCACTGGCACACTGGAGCCGGTAATTCTCACCATGACATCAACCCACTCACCAACACCAGCGCTTTGCTTAAAATATTTAGGATCGACTAGATTCATTGAGCCGGTATAACCGATTTGGTTGTCTATCACGACTATTTTACGATGAAGGCGAAGATCTAAACGGCGGAAGATCATACGTACAAGAGAAACAGACAGTGCGGATACCAAATTTATGCCAGCTTCACGCATTTTTTTTGGCCACTTACTGTTAAAAAAGGTTCGACTTCCTGCAGCATCTAATAATATTCTCACTGCCACATCGCGTTGAGCAGCTTGAATAAGTGCTTGGGCAACTTGGTCAGCAAGCCCACCAGGATGCCAAATATAGAACTCTAAATGAATCGAGGTTTGCGCTTGTTGTATGTCTTCAATCAGGGTTGTTAAAATCGTTTCGGCGGATGATTTAAGTGTTAGTTGATTATTGGCTAACGTAGGAATGCCCAGACGTTTTTCACATAAATGGCTTATGGGAATCGCGTAATCACTTAAGTTGTGAGGACGATATTGCTGAATGGCAAACAGTCGACGAAACCATTCCCGATAGGGGCCGTACATCTCTTTAGCTCTCACTGCGCGGGTTTTACCAAGGTTCATCTCGCCAACGAGGAAATAAAGGAAAATACCTAAGATGGGGACAACAAAAATAAGCATCATCCAAGCTAAGGAAACACCAATAGATCGCCGTTTATAGACAATACGCGTGGTGATACCAGCAATGAGCAGCCAATAAGCTAATACGCTGATTATCGTTAATATTTTATAAAGCTCAACCATAGCTAGCCAGTGTATCAATCATGTAGAAAAACATGCACTTATCATATCAGGTTTTCAATCGGTATGGTCTACAGTCATCCGTCTGTACGGCTGGGTATATCAAACAGTTTGTTTTATTATAAAGACTCTGGTGCTATTCAGTTTAAAGCGAACCAAACGCTAGCATCACTTTAAGTCACTTTAAGTCACTTTAAGTCATTTTCAGATAGCCCTCCCAAAACGAATAGAGGTATTCATCCATCGGTATTTTTCGCTCAAAGCCAACATCGACCTTACAGCCTAAGCGTAAACTGCTTGGGCTTGCTCGATGGGGAAGTCTGGTTATCGTCATATTGTTGATGATGACAGTTGTGGTTGTGCCAAAATTTGTTCATTTAGCCACAGAGCCTCAAGTGATTAATAATGAGCAAGAGTCGTTTGCTGCACAATGTGTAAAAGCCACACCTATCGCTAAATTGGATACTGATGGCCAACTGGCGGTCGCGAGCTGGAATGTTTATAAACAGCAAAATGCTGGCTGGCAAACGCTGCTCAGTCAGTTAGCTAAACAACATCAATTATTGTTGCTGCAAGAGGTGAAGTTATCTGACGAGTTTCAGTTGTGGCGCCAACAACATCACCAACAATTGGCGATGGTGCAAGCATTTAGCCAAGACCATATACCACTAGGGGTGATGAGCTTGTCTCAAGTTGCTGCGAGTGAAAGTTGCGGTTATTTGACGGCTGAACCCCTAATACAGTTTCCCAAGTCGAGTTTGTTAAGTTATTTCCCCTTATCGAATGGTGAAACTTTGCTGGTGGCTAACTTGCACAGTATTAACTTTGAGTATGATCTAGACAGTTATGCTGCGCAGTTACAGCAGCTACTACCAGCGTTAAGTGCTCATAAAGGACCGATAATTTTCGGCGGGGATTTAAATACTTGGCGTCAAGCCAGATTATCAATGTTAGCCTTGATGACAAAGAAATTAGGGCTAAAAGCGGTGATCCCCGCGGATGACAAACGCACAACCGTGATGGGTTATCCAATTGATCACCTTTATTATCGAGGACTAACTTTAGAGTCATCTCGGGTCATTATGACTAAAAGCTCAGACCATTATCCTTTGTTAGCGCAATTTAGATTAGGCGAAAGTTAACGCTCATAGTTTATGACGGCTATTAACTGATTAAAGTTGTGTTAAAGGTCATAAAGACCGCATGGGCTCGCTCAAGATTAATTGATTGGTGCGGCTGACAGGCACATCAATGTTAAAATCGATTCACAGTCATTTTTCAATTCGAGTAAAATAACCTTTAACGATTTAATGTGTGTTTTGTGCAAGTTAAAACGATAAGAGCATAATACATTATGATCTTATCGTTAATTAACCCGCTGATTAAACGACTATATCAGTAGCTTGATATGTCTCTCAATATTGATTTTTTTATCTGCCACAGCTTCAATTAATTATTTCTTATTAAACATCGCTTGGCCGGTTTTATCTTTTTCAGACCAGAAATTAAGATTGAACTGGGCATCAGGGCTTAATTCAATACGATGCCAGTACTCTGGTGGACTAGTGGCAAATTGGCCTGCTTTGATCACCACTTTTACTTCTGGTTCAGTTGCTTCGCTGTCTGCAAAACCAAAATACGTGACCACACCTTCCATTACACATAACTGGCCGAATACACCTTCGGCGGTATTGTGGTGAGTCAGTAGCGCATCAGGCACATTTTTAGTGGTGAAAAATGGCGTAGAGCGTTGAATTGTCCAGTTTGCTGGGATACGTTGATGAGACATAATGTTCTCCTAAATAACCTGAACTCGGGATAATAAACGCCTTTCAAACAGTCCTTTGCCCTGCTAACTGCGTTGAATCGACTTACAATAGGCTAGCTATTGACGCGTCAATTCGCCTTGTTCGCATAACCAATGACAAGCTTGAAAGTGAGGAGGGTTAACATGCTGATTTTAAATAGCATAAGTTCATCCCTTATCCCAAATTCAGGTTAAGTTGATTGATGAGTAGGCTTTATGAGTAAAGCCTACTCGATAAAATACTAAAGACTTGCTGGTAAGGCTCTGAGTAGCGGGAAGGTATTGTTCATGTGGCCTTCTGTTACCACAAAACCGATTATCTGTTTTTGCTCATTGTACGCTTTTACTGAGCAACCCAGAGCATCAATATCAACCTGCCACGATGCAACGTCAATTACGGTATTCCCGCCTAATTGAATGGGCATTTGCGGTGTTTTAACTTTGACTAACATAGCCGGTAGTTTCAAATCTGTCGGTTGGCCTAATAAGGTTTTCGCTAACGCATTGGCGCTTAACATAATGGGCTGCAAGTAGGACATCACCTTACCATTGATTTCGGCGCAATCTCCTAAGGCATAAACATTGTTCGCTGAGGTTTGCAGTTGCAGATTAACCACTAAGCCATTATTGACTTTGAATCCTGACTTTCGTGCTAAGCCAACATTAGCCTTTAATCCCGCAGCTGAAATAACACAATCGACAATATGGGTATTACCACAACTGAGTGTGGCACAAATACCTGATTCAGTTTTGTTTAGCGAACTAATGGTACGGCCAAACTCAAATACAACACCGTTATCGACCATCTTCTTTTGTAAAACACTGGCGACTAAATCTGGCAGCATGGTTGCCATCACGCCGTGACTTGGATCAACCACCACGACGTTTTTACCGCTGCGATTAAGATCCATGGCTATTTCAGTGCCGATAATACCCGCGCCAATAACCAAAACACGTTGTGCATTTTGTAGTTGCAGCTGCGCATTATTAAACTCACTAAGACTGTTTAAGGTGACCACACTGTCTGTTGCGTTACCAAGCATTGATGGCACAAAGGTTTTTGCTCCTGTTGCTAGCACCAGTTTTGTATAAGGATAAGCAACACCTTCAACAAACACCGCTTGCTGTTCACTATCAATGCAATCAACCTTGGTAAAAGCATGCAGAGTAATATTATTCTCGGAGGCAAACTCTTGTGCAGTAAGGCGGATTAAGTCCGCACTGTTTTGCTTGTTACTAAATACATGGCTCAAGTCCGGTTTATTATAATCGTGGCCTTCATCAAGGGTGAACACGGTTATCGGTAAATGCTTATCTGTGCGTCTAATGGTTTTGATTAGTTGATATGAGCCAAAGCCGCTACCGATGATAATGATGGGGGCGCTCATGATGCTTTCCTCTCAGCGATAGGGACAAAAACATCTTTGCCAAGGCCGCAATCTGGGCAAAGGAAAAAGTCTGGCACTTCGCTCCAAGGTGTACCTGGTGTTACATCTTGATTAGGCTCACCCAATACTGGCTCATATACCCAATTACACACAGTGCAGAGCATATTTTGTGAATCACTCATTGCCGTCGCTGTTGTACATGTCGGTTTGGTTGCTTGAGTTGCTTGAGTTGGCTTAGTGGTTACAGTGGCTTGAGCACTCTTAGCTAGCGATGCCGGTGAAATGGATTTTACATTACTTAAATCATGCCATGCCCAGCTTTTAGCTATCTGGCGACCGTGCTCACGGCATTCGCGCATCGCTTTACCATCTGGTCGCCATTTTGCTTTTAAGCCGACAATGGTTTCAAATCCGGCATCTGTAAGACGGGTGTGAATACGGTCAACTGCGCCGCCGTTCCAGCCATAACTTCCAAATGCACCGGCTTTTTTATCTTTAAAGCGCAGGCCTGTGATCTCTTCTAGCATTCCCGCGACTTTCGGCATCATGACATTGTTCATGGTTGATGAACCCACCAAAATACCTTTGGAGCGGAACACGTTAGCTAATATGTCATTTTTATCATGACGGGCCACGTTAAACACTTTAACCGACACAACAGGGTCAACGTCGTGGATGCCTTGAGCAATGGCATCGGCCATCATGCGGGTGTTATTAGACATCGAATCATAAAAAATGGTGATTCTGTCTTCTTGATAATTATCTGCCCATTGCAGATATTGATGAATAATTTGTGCTGGGTTGTCGCGCCACACTACGCCATGGGCGGTAGCAATCATGTCAACGGGCAGGTTAAAGCTTAGCACCTCGTTAATTTTGGCGGTAACCAGCGAGCTAAACGGGGTTAAAATATTGGAATAATAGCGTAAACACTGATCCATCAATTCAATTTGGTCTACTTCGTCATTAAACAAATGCTCATCGCAGTAATGCTGACCGAACGCATCATTGCTAAACAACACAGCATCTTCCGTTAAATAGGTCATCATGCTGTCAGGCCAATGCAACATAGGGGTTTCAATGAACACCAGCTGCTTACCGTTACCAATGTCTAAGGTATCGCCGGTTTTAACGATATTAAAATTCCACTCTGTATGGTGATGTAAGCCAGTAATAGAGTCGATAGCATTTTCGGTACAGTAAATCGGGGTATTAGGAATTTTAGCCATTAAAGCCGCTAAGGCACCTGAGTGATCTTCTTCCGCATGGTTAATGACGATGTAATCAATCTTATCGAGATCAATTTCCATCTCAAGGTTTTGGATAAATTGCAGGCTGAAACGATGGTCAACAGTATCGATTAAGACATTTTTCTGTTCACGAATAAGGTAACTATTATAACTGGTGCCTTTGGTGGTTTTATATTCAGTACCATGGAAGTCCAATATTTCCCAGTCACGTTGTCCGACCCAATCGATGTTATTTTTAATGTGAATTGTCATATGTACACCTGTAATAAATTAGAAGTTAAAGTTGATAGAGATATTTCAAAAGTTAACTTCGTTATTGCAGAGTGCATGCCAACTGTTTATCTTATTGATTATATGCAGGTAATGTATATTTAGTGAATTTTATTGATGTCATAAAGACACACTGTGAACTGTCAATATGACGCTAAATTGTCATATTGACTTCTTATTGTGTTATAAAACGACATTATTGATGAAATGCCAATCACAGGCTTTATCGCTATTTATCAGCTAATACAAACTGAGATAAATGCTTGCTTCAGTTGCATTTTGTAATGTTATTGTTATTACATTAAGCTAAGGCTATTCACTAGAATACGATAACCACGAAATTTACTGAGCTGTTTATGTCGTAAAATTTGTATTAATTCAATCCCTTTGGATGTCAGATATAAAAAGGATGTTAGATGATAGATTTTAATAATAAAGGTTTTTTCAAACTGAAGCAGGATTCTGATTTTGCAGACAAAGCCCGCGATTTACTTATCGATGATGAACGAGTCATTGATTCATATAAATCCATGCGTGATGGTGTCATTTTTACCAGTAAAAGAATTATCGCTGTTAATGTTCAAGGCATTACAGGAAGTAAAAAAGATTTTACATCTTTGCCTTACAAAAATATTGTCGCTTACTCAATTGAAACATCGGGGACATTCGATCTCGATTCCGAACTAGAAATATACTTTTCAGCGATAGGCAAAGTTAGGTTTGAGTTTACTGGTAAGGCCTCAATGCTGGAGATATCAAAAATAATCTCAGGTTATTTATTATAGTTCTGCAAATGCCGCTATTGTCAATAATTGCTTAATAAATTGATAATTTCAACAAACGAACCATTAAGGTTTAATCTGTTGTAAAATATGAGTTTAGTCTAGAATTTAATGCTGAAACTGAGGAGTGTTAAGTGGGTCGTTTCGTCAGTTATCTGGCGTCGAGAAAGACTAAAACGTGGGGTGTAAAATTGTAAATATGGCTAATGTTCAAATCAGAGTGTTGCTGATGAGTGATTGGGGAATCTATAGAAGGTTACGTTTATTAGCATTACAAGACTCGCCAGATTCGTTTGGCTCGACTTATGAACGAGAAGCTGAATTTACCGACGAAGAGTGGATTTCTCGTCTTAATGCAAGCAATCGAGCAAAGCATGCATTGCCACTGATCGCTGAACTTGATGGCGTCGCTGTAGGCTTAGCATGGGGACAGATCCATAGTTCTAGTTCTATTCCTATGAATACTGATGCTGCACATGTGTATCAAATGTGGATGTCACCACGCGCACGCGGATATGGACTTAGTAAGTTATTACTGAATAGCATTATTGATTGGGCCAAAAAATCTAATCGAAAAGTCGTTTGCTTAGAGGTTACTATTGCTAACGAGGCCGCTGTTAATCTCTATAAATCAATTGGTTTTGTTGTTGCTGGTGAAACACAGACTCTACGAGAGGGTAGTGCATTACTGACTCAAACCATGATACTGGAGTTATGTGGTTAATAAATGAGTCATGTTCTCAATAAAATCGACGTTTTCAGCAAAATAGTTTTCAGTAAAATCGTTTTCAATAAAATCTAGGTGACACGACTCACTTTTAGGGTATTGTCGCAACGGTTTAATTAACCACGTTTCGCTCATTAACTGAGTGGCTTTTACAATGGAGTGTAAAAATGAATGAATCTCAAGCAGATAATATTATCCAATCTTATGAAACGGATAGCATTACCGCTTTACGTTCAGATTTAGATAAACTGAGACCCAAACCATATACTTGGTTAATCCAATGGCTGATGTGTTTGGCGACTATTGGCGCTATTTTATATATTGCAAAAGTAGACCTATTAGTAGAACAAAATTTTGTGTGGTTGCTACTGTTATTTGTCGCGATTGGCTTTAGCCATCGAGATGATTATTTAGCTCATAAACGTATCGATTTGGTGATTAAACTACTCGATAAAAATGCATTTCATAAACGATCATAGTTCAAAAGGAAGCCTTGGCACATGGATATTATGATTGATGATTTACAGGGCTCTGGCGTGGTTGAGTTACTGCAAGCACATTTGGCTGACATGTATGCAACATCGCCACCGGGTAGTGTTCATGCATTAGATATTGAAGCCTTAAAACATCCATCAATTACTTTTTGGTGTGCCAAACAAGGTGACATAGTACTTGGGTGCGTAGCGATAAAACAGTTAACGCCAACCCACGGCGAAATTAAGTCTATGCGAACGGCTGCAATGGCGAGAAACCAAGGAGTAGCATCGGCATTGTTATCGCACATATTGGGCGTAGCTAAGTCTTGTGGTTATCAGCGGTTGAGTTTGGAAACTGGATCGATGGATTTTTTTGCGCCAGCAAGGCGTTTGTATGAACGACATCAATTTGATTACAGCGGCCCATTTGCGGACTATGAACTAGATCCTAATAGCTTGTTTATGACAAGATTAATTGAGTAAATTGATTTGTGATAAAGGTAAAGCCTAGCAAAGCGCTAATTTATGAAATGTGTAAGCGACTATTACTCTTCTTCATTATTTTTGGCATTGCCATCGTAATATTAATGACTCCAGAAGGTGAGTGTGTAGCATTTTTTAGCCATAGCTTGTGCACAGGAAAAGATAAGTGGGTTATTGTAAAGTGGATTTTTTTGTTTGATTCATTGTTACTGGCATACACAGCTTTGCCTGTGCTGCATTACTTAGCGCTAAGATTTTTAATTAAGCGTAAAAACTGACCTCTAAATGGGTTTTGAAAAGCTTAATGATTTACAACCTTTCTATCATTGATCTAAACAAGCCAAACTCAGTTATAGCATTAGCATAACTGAGTTTGGCTTGTTTTATATTAGTGCTGCAGTTTCCAGACAAAGCGTTATTAATACTATGCCTAGCAGGCTTGTTCACTCTCAACAATTTGTTGAATATCGTGCGGGTGTACTTTAACGCAAATGCCATTGGCCTTAAATGCGATAGTTGGGTTAGCAAGGCGCTCTTTATCACCTTTTGGCGAACTTTGTTTAACCTTAATATCACTGTTTTCGTCACTACCTGCAATAGTATTACCTGCAATAGTATTACCCGCAATAACATCAGCCAGTAGTGGCACTTTTTCGATAAGCTCTGCGACGAGTTCATCACAGGTTTGTGCCTGTGATGGGAACACTAATTCGATATGCTCCCAACCTTCAACCGGATAAGATTTGTCAGATGGAAAGGGCAGTTCAACACATTGAATTTTCATCGCACCGATAACTAATGGTTCGGCTAATTTAATGATTAAAATCGGCCGACCGTTGATGATGTTATTTGAGATGATTTTGCCGTGTTGACTAAATTCATCGACGAGTAACTGCGCTGTTTGATTATCATTCACCCGCAGAGCAGCATGATCACAATTCAATGCTAAGTTGTCTAAACCTAACCGATGAATAAACACGCTAATGCGCTGACTAAAGTCTGCCCAAGTATGTTGTAGATGTTGGTAATTCATTTAATAACCCAAGAAACAAAGCAAAAAATGGTATGGTTGAGATTGAATAAGCTTATGGCCATATTTCAATCGGTGTACCAGCATCAATCATTTGCCACAATTCATCCATTTCTTTGTTGGTGACGGCAATACATCCATTGGTCCAGTTGTACTTTTGTGCTTCTTCTGGCGGTAAAGTTGAACGAGGGTTTTCACCGTGGATCATAATCATGCCACCGGCTCTAATGCCTAATGCATCAGCTCGTAATTTATCTTCTTCATTGGGATAAGAGATATGAATCGATTTATAAAATGCACTATCAGATTTTTTATAATCTAATACATAACGACCTTGCGGAGTACGTTGATCACCTTCTTTAAGCTTATGACCACTTGGCACATCGCCCATGGCAATAAGGTAACTTTTAATCACTCTTCCGTCACGCATGACAGATAAGCGTGATTCAGATTTATTGACGACAACTAAATCTACTTTTGCTGTAGTTTGGCTTGAAGAGGCAACCGCCAATGACGGGCTGAAAATTAAGGCTATAAATATTATGTACAACGCGCGCATGAAATCTCCGTAAACCAATGACCTTTTTAATTTTTATTGTAAAATGACCCTATTTCGAATGTTAAAACTCGACAGTCAATGTTAGATTTTAACGACAACAAGGGTTAATTGATATTAGTTAACCGAGTTTATTTGCAATTTATTACCCGAGACAGTGAATATTAAGATGAATATCGAAGAAAAATCTGACAGTCCACTAAAAAAACAGCTTAGAAGTGTGATTTTTGGTACCGAAACCCCAGCAGGAAAACGTTTCGATATTGCCCTTATGGTCTGTATTGTACTGAGTGTGATATTGATTTTTATCGATACCACAGAATATGTTAATTCCCTTTACGGTGACTATATTAGTATCGCCGAATGGACCTTTACGGTATTGTTTACCGTTGAGTACATATTAAGACTCTATTGCTCGCTTAATCGGTTACACTATGCACGCAGTTTTTTTGGTGTAGTGGATTTAGTGTCAATTTTACCCAGTTATTTAGGGTTGATTTTCCCTGGTGCCAATGTCGCGTTGGCGTTAAGAGTACTGCGTTTATTCCGGGTGTTTAGAGTATTAAAGTTACTTCGATACCTAAGCGATGGCCAAATATTGCTTAAAGCCATGGTGCAGTCTGGTCGAAAAGTGTTTATGTTTTTCTTCTCGGTAAGCCTGATTATTATGGTGTTAAGTGTGGTTATGTATGTGGTTGAAGGCCCTAACAATGGCTTTACTTCCATTCCTAAGTCCATGTATTGGACCGTAGTGACCATTACCACCGTTGGCTACGGAGATATTACGCCGCAAACGCCATTGGGCCAAGGGATTGCGGCACTTACTATGCTGATTGGTTATTCGATTATTGCGATCCCCACCGGTATTTTAACCGCTGAAATTTCACATGAAATGGTCAGAACCCGTGATTTACGTAAATGCAGCAATTGTGGCAAAAAAGGCCACGATAAAGATGCTGAATATTGTAATCATTGTGGTAGCGAACTTGAAAAACTCTAGGGTTACAGCCTGTAAAGCTGATTTAGATTTGATTTTTATTATAGACACACAAGGATATTGATGACCGCTGCTAAATTTGTTGAGGGTTCCATTTTACGCCATATCCTGGTGATGAGCTCTACTGCTGCTGTGGGTATTTCGGCACTTTTTGTGGTCGACTTACTCGATATTTTCTTTTTAAGCTTACTTGGTGAAATAGAGCTCGCCGCCGCAGCAGGTTATGCTAGCACGATTTCATTTTTTACGACTTCGATAGGTATCGGCTTATCGATTGCTCTAGGCGCTTTGGTGTCAAAAGCGGTGGGGTCGAAAAACATAAAGTTAGCCAAGAGATTATTTTTAAACAGTGCCATCGTGACGTTAATTACCAGTGTGCTGGTGGCTGCAGTTGTCATAGCGTTTATTCCCGAATTGTTAGCGTTGGTGGGTGCAACAGGGCGCACTGCGGAATTGGCTGAAAGCTATTTGTATATTCTGGTGCCATCCTTACCATTTATTTGTTTAGCAATGGCGCTTGGCGGCGCGCTGCGTGCAGTGGGTGATGCCAAACTATCGATGATGTCGACACTAGCTGGTGGCGGTGTTAACGCCGTATTAGACCCTATCTTTATCTTTAGTTTATCAATGGGTATTGAAGGTGCTGCGGCTGCATCGGTATTGGCCCGTATTGCGGTGTTTGTCATCTCAGCTCGCGGAGTGGTGGTTAAGCATAAGCTGTTAGGTCAATTTTCGTGGATTGAGTTCAAGCAAGACCTAGGGGTTATTTTTGCCATAGCCGCACCTGCAATGCTCACCAATGTGGCAACTCCCATTGGTAATGCGGTGGTAACGCGTGCCATAGCTGATTTTGGTGATAGTTATGTAGCTGGCTGGGCGGTATTAGGACGTTTGATCCCCGTCTCGTTCGGGATGATTTTTGCACTGTCTGGCGCTGTCGGACCGATAGTGGGGCAAAACTTTGGTGCCAATGAAATTGAACGAGTTCGATTGAGTTTAAACAAAGCGATTCAATTTTGTGTTGTTTATGTTCTGGTGGTGTCACTGGTACTGTTTTTATTACGAAATGTCATTATTAGTAGTTTTGATATGAAAGGCGATGCGGCAGAGCTTATTTTGTTTTTCTGTCAGTACATCGCGGTGTTCTTTATCTTTTCGGGCATTTTGTTTATTGCCAATGCCTCATTTAATAATTTAGGTAAGGCTAAATACTCGACCTTTTTTAATGTCGGTAAAGCAACCATCGGCACCATACCATTTGTGTATTTTGGCGCCCAGTGGGGCGGTGTATTTGGGGTGTTAATTGGTCAGGTGATTGGGGCAATTATATTTGGTGTGATAGGTATTTTATGTGCATATCGATTAGTCGACAAAATTAGCCGCCAAGGTATGCTTTCAGCGGGTGCTAATCGACAACTACTAGAAGACGATGCGATAAACATTGATATGGTGGCTGCTCCTTCACCTATGCCAGGGCGCACTCAGATGGCTCAATTAGATGAAGACCCACTGTGTAAGCAAGTTGCTCAACAAGATAACGCCGATACAGCCAATGGCAACACAAATGATACTGAAAAATCCGGTGCTGATAGCGCTAGTACCGATAACATTGGCAGTGAGAAAAACAGCGATAAAATCAATTGATCTGATAGATGCTATGTAGATGTAATTTAGTGTAGATGTGACTTCGTTTAGATGTGACTTCGTTTAGATGTGACTTAGTTTAGATGAGACTCAGTGAAGATGAGACTCAGTGAAGA